>JBBISZ010000184.1:0-5590 GCA_037441045.1 Deltaproteobacteria bacterium
AAGAAATGATAATTGTAAATGCAAAAAATATAGTAAAGATAGAGCTGTCCTTACCCGAAAAATAGCAGAGGGTTGAAGAAAAAATGATATCCCCAACAATCTGAGCCGCCGCAGAAAATTTATACCATCTGATCTTACGAAGTAGATACAGATATACGAGAGAGGCAAGATATGATGCAATAATTACAAGGATAAAAAATGAGGAATTGAATTTAATTATGGACTCATACTCTCTTATATTCCTCATCAGTGTCGCTATAAGCAGAATAGAGATTATCACTATTCTGAACAGCATTACCCATATCAATTTTTTCCTGAAACTTTCAGAGTTTAAATCCAGCATTATTAAGAAATTTTACTTATTTGATCGCACCTGCGACTGAGAAAATAGGGAGATACATTGAAATAACGAGTCCACCGGCAATAACCGCCAGAAAGACCATTATTATAGGTTCCAGAAGTGAAGTCATTGTCTCAACTGCTGCATCCACCTCATCCTCATAAAAATCTGCAATCTTGGACATCATTGTATCCATGGCACCTGTCGCCTCTCCTACCGCAATCATCTGGACAACCATCGGGGGAAACACCTTGGTCTCCATCATAGGTTCTGCAATGTTTTTACCCTCACTGATCTTCTCACGGGTATACATTATTGCCTTTTCAACCACCACATTTCCTGCGGCACGGGCAACTATATTCAAAGCATCAAGAATCGGCACACCGGAGGATATCATTGTACTCATTGTCCTTGTAAATTTAGCAACGGCTGATTTTCTGATAACATCTCCAAACACAGGTGTCTGAATCAGGACCCTATCCAGAATTTCCTTACCTGTCTTACTCTTTACAAATAATATTATAAAAACGACAAAACCTATTAGACTCCCCATTATTAAGAATATGTGGTTCAAAAATGCATCTGAAAGATCCATCACAAATTTAGTAGGTCCAGGGAGTTCTCCTCCGAAATCAGCAAACATTTTTGCAAACATCGGGATGACCTTCCAGAGCATGCCTATAACCAGCACTATAGCAACGACGAGAACTGCAATGGGGTAGGTCATAGCGCCCTTGACCTTCTTAACGATCTTCTCATTCTTTTCTATATATGCTGCAAGTCTATTCATAATGGTATCCAGAATACCGCCTATCTCTCCTGCAGCCACCAGGTTTACAAATAGATCGTCAAAGACCTTCGGATGTTTTCTCAATGCATCAGCAAAGGTAGAACCTCCCTCTACATCACTCTTTACCTGCAATAGTATCTTTTTGAGAGCAGGATTATCCGCCTGATTACCAAGAATATCAAGACAGGTAACCAGAGGGAGACCTGCATTTATCATGGTTGCAAACTGTCTTGTAAAAATGACGAGATCCCTTGTGGTAACTCCACTTCCAAATGAGAGAGCAGACATATCCAGCTTAAATCCCGCCTTCCTTTTGATAGAGGTAACCTGAATCTCCTGTTTTTTAAGAAGAGCAATCACAAACTCTTCATTTACTCCTTCAGTCTGTCCACTCCTCTTTTCACCTGTCTTGGTAGTACCTTCCCAGATAAAAACCGGCATTTATATACCCTCCTTTACTTTCAAAAAAATCTTACTCATTGCGTCGGCAATCCTTTTGAAATAATGTTTCTGAGTTCTTCTGGATCTGAGGATCTTCCCACCGCCTCTTCAAGAGTTATCAACTTCTTAAGATAAAGCAGTGCCAGAGATTGATTCATAGTCTGCATACCGTATTTGGCCTGTCCAACCTGCATAAGCGAATAAATCTGATGAACCTTATCCTCTCTTATGAGATTTCTAATGGCGGCATTCGGGATCATTATCTCAAGTGCCAGAACCCTGCCTCCGCCCATCTTAGGAAGAAGCTGTTGTGAGAGGACACCTTCAAGCACGAAAGAGAGTTGAGCCCTAACCTGAGGCTGTTGATATGGTGGAAAGACATCTATGATTCGGTTGATGGTCTGAACGCAGGAGTTTGTATGCAAGGTTGCAAATGCAAGGTGTCCGGTCTCTGCTATTGTAAGTGCCGCTTCTATAGTCTCGAGATCTCTCATCTCGCCTATGAGCACCACATCTGGATCCTGCCTCAATATATATTTTAGTGCCTTTTTGAAAGACGCCGTATCCGAACCTACCTCTCTCTGATTGACAATGCAGTTCTTATGTGGATGCAGATACTCAATAGGATCCTCAATAGTGACGATATGTTCATGCCTTTCTGTATTTATCCTATCTATTATAGAGGCAAGCGTTGTTGTCTTACCCGAACCTGTGGGACCTGTAACAAGGATCAATCCTCGAGGTTTGTGAGTCAGATCCACCACCACAGGAGGCAATCCCAGCTCCTGAAATGTCATTATCTTAAAAGGAATAACTCTGAATGCGCCCGAAACAGCACCTCTCTGCATAAATATATTTGCCCTGAATCTCGAGAGTCCTTTTATACCAAAAGAGAGGTCCAGTTCGTTCTCCTCCTCAAATCTTCTCTTCTGCGCGTCCGTCAATACCGAATAACACAACTCCTTTGTCTCAGCCGGTGTAAGTGGTGGGAGTTTCAACGGGACAAGCCTCCCGTCTATTCTAAGTTGAGGGGGAGAACCGGTGGTAATGTGCATATCAGACCCACCCTTTTCAATCATAGCCTTTAATAACTGGTGTAAATTTGGCATAGAATTCCTCTCTGTCTACCTTATTACAGCTGTTGTTCTGATTACTTCCTCTATTGTAGTTATACCATTTTTTAACTTATTCAAAGCCGCTTCTCTGAGCGTAATCATTCCATTCTTGATAGCGATCCTTCTGATCTCTGCTGTTGAATCACCTCTCAAAATTGCCTCTCTTATCTCTCTATTAAATCTTAGATTTTCATAAATACCTATTCTGCCTTTGTAGCCAATATTGTTGCATTTTTCACAACCCTTACCCCTGTATACCTTGAAATCGGGTATCTGATCCTTTGGTACACCGAGTCCCGATAGTACCTCAGGCGAAACAGCGACCTCTTCCTTACATGATTCACATATCTTTCTCACAAGTCGTTGCGACACAATCACCAGAACAGCAGACGCAACAAGGAATGGCTCGACACCCATATTCAACAATCTTGTCACTGTGGATGGGGCATCATTGGTATGTAGTGTGGAAAGCACTAAGTGACCTGTAAGAGCCGACTTAATTGCAATCTCAGCAGTCTCAAGGTCTCTGATTTCTCCAACCATTATAACATCAGGGTCCTGCCTCAAAAAAGATCTTAGTGCTGCCGCAAATGTAAGCCCTACCTCAGATCTCACCTGAACCTGATTCATCCCATGGATATTATACTCAACAGGCTCCTCAACCGTTGAGAGATTTACATCGTCAGTATTTAGTTCCATAAGGGCTGAATAAAGAGTGGTAGTCTTTCCAGATCCAGTAGGACCTGTAACAAGCACCATCCCGTATGGCTGAGAAATTGCCCATTTGTAATCCTCGAGTTGTTTCTCTTCAAATCCAAGTTTGGTCATATCCTGCTGCAGCCCTGCCTTCCTGAGTATTCTAAGAACAATCCTCTCCCCAAATATAGAAGGCAGAGTTGAGACACGAAAATCTATTGGTTCATCATCTCCCGGGAAAGTCATTCTTATTCTTCCATCCTGTGGAAGCCTGCGTTCAGAGATATTCATCTTTGCCATAATCTTGATACGCGAGGATATTGCCTCTTTTATTGCAAGAGGTGGTCGGGAGACCTCATACAGGACACCATCAATCCTGTATCTTATTCGCATAAATCTTTCATAAGGCTCAATATGTATATCGCTCGCACCTTTGGCAATTGCGTCTGAAATTATGGCATTAACAAATTTGACTATCGGGGCATCTGATGCACTCTTTTCAAGCTCCTGAACATTTACATCTCCTGAGTCTTCTGTGATCACCTCCAGTACATCGAGTGTATCAGCCATTGAACCTGCAATTCCATCCTGTGTCTGTGGTTTCTGCTGTGCCGCACCGTAGTATTTATCAATTGCCGCTTTTACCTGACTGAAAGGGGCAAGTACCCTTTCAACATTATATCCGGTGAGAAACTTAACATCATCCATTACAAAAATATTAGAAGGGTCTGCAACCGCGATTACAAGAGAGTTTCCAGCCCTGTTTATAGGAATCAGAGTATGTTTTACACACATCTCTTTGGGAACAATCTTTACAAGTTCTGGATCAATCTGATAATCATCCAGATTTACGACGGGTAGCCCATACTGATTGCTTAGAAAATTTGCAAGTTGGTCGTCCTTTGCAAATCCAAGTTTTACTAGATTGTCAACCAGCCTTCCTCCAGACTTCTTCTGTTCTTCAAGTGCACGTTGAAGTTGATTAATCGATATCAATTTTTCTCTTACAAGTAATTCTCCAAGTGGTTTTGCCATAAGTCCTCAGATAATATTATTCATCGGCAAGAGTTACTGCAACAACCTCTTCGATTGTTGTAATCCCTTTTGCCATCTTCAATAGAGCACTCTGTCTCAGAGTCTTCATACCCTTCTTAACTGCAATATGCTTTATCTCAATATCAGACATTCCTGCGATAATTGCATTTCTTATATCCTCTGTTATAGGCAGAATCTCGTAAATACCCATTCTGCCTTTATATCCCGTGCCTCTGCATTTATCACACCCCTTCCCCTTCATTGGAGTCGCCTTCTCTGCCTCCTCCTCCGAAAGCCCCAGTTCCATCATATACTTTTTGTCCACATGGGTCGGCTCTTTGCAGTTTTTACAAATAGTTCTTACAAGACGCTGAGCCTGAATCAAATTGAGAGAAGATGCAACCAGAAACGGTTCTATACCCATATTGATAAGACGGGTAATAGAAGATGGGGCATCATTGGTATGGAGTGTTGAGACAACCAGCTGCCCTGTCAAAGCGGCTTTAATGGCGATTTCGGCGGTCTCAAGGTCCCTTATCTCTCCCACCAGAATCACATTTGGATCCTGTCTCAAAAACGACCTGAGCGCAGAGGCAAAAGTAAGTCCTATCTCCTCATGCATTTGTATCTGATTGAGCCCTTCAATATTATATTCAACAGGATCCTCTGCTGTCATAATATTGACTGTTGTCTTATTAAGTTCTGCAAGAGCCGAATAGAGGGTGGTCGTCTTACCCGAACCAGTAGGACCGGTCACAAGCACCATTCCGTAGGGTTGATAGATAGCCTCTTTAAATTGTTTTAATTGATCCTCTTCAAATCCCAGTTTTGTCATATCGAGTTGAAGATTGGACTTGTCCAGAAGTCTCATTACAACCTTTTCACCAAAGACACAGGGCAGGACAGAGACTCTAAAATCCATCTCTCTACCGTCCTTAATCTTTATTTTGATTCTTCCATCCTGAGGGATTCTGTGTTCAGCAATATCCAGATTTGCCATAATCTTCAGACGCGAAATAAGACCCATCTTTACTTTCATAGGAGGCTTTACAACCTCAACCAGATCCCCATCCACTCTGAACCTTATCCTGAAATCCTTCTCATAACACTCTACATGAATATCGCTCGCCTTTCTCTCAATGGCATCTATAAGGATCTGGTTTACCAGCCTTA
>JBBISZ010000185.1:0-5567 GCA_037441045.1 Deltaproteobacteria bacterium
CCTCCCATAAACCTCAGTCTGAATGAATGATCTGAAAATGCAGGCAGGAGGTATTCAAATTCAACATTAAGTTTGGCATATTCATAATCAGAATAAATAACAGCATTTGCAATCTCATAATAGATTGAGGTAAAAAGCCCTTTTGTGGGCATAAATATATCATTTCTTGTATCACGCGATAAAGCGAGAGAGAGACTCGATAGATAAGACCTCCCGCTCTTTATATCAAGAGGATTATCTTCAAACCTGTTGATAAATTTAGCGTCCATACCTTCAAATGTATAATAGATATATCCATACAAATAATCCTCCAATTTCAACCCGTGAATTAGCGTCAGAGATAGGCGACGATACTGTAAAAGTTCTATCATCTTATTTGCATTTGCATCAATGGTTCTCTCAGACACATCATTATAGAGCAATTCAAACCCTGCCCTGTGTCTCGAACCCATGACTGATGGATTTAAAAATTTTAATCTGCTCGTAAGAAAATGCTCACCATAAACAAGACCTGCTGAAAATCTATATCCTCTACCTGCAAGATTTGAATCGGTGAGAGACAGTCCACCCCAGTAGGAATTTACAGAGCTCAATCCAAAATGGAGTTCATCAATAAAGAGAGTCCCCCTCTCTCTGACATCAAAGATCACTTTTATAAATCCCTTTTTTGAACCCTTCTCAATTCTAACAGACACATCTGAGAAGAATCCTGTGGAGAGAAGTTTCAATCTGGAGAGTTCAATCTTCTCTTCGTCTAATGTCTCATTCTCCTTTATGAAGATGTGCTGCTTTACTATTGAAGTATCAGTTTTACTATTACCAGAAATAACTATTTTTTCTATGATAAGAGGACTATCACTCTGCGCAATAACATCAAACGAAAAAAGAAAAAGCAAAATGGTAAATATTACTGATGATCTGTTCATGGAGAGCGATTTTATTTTAGAATGGAATAAAGTCAAACTAAAAAAATAAAGGCCCGACGGAAGTCCCAAAAGGGTGGAGGGGATACCCTAAGGAATGGTAGGTTCGTCGGGCCTAAATGGCAACCTTAAAAACCCCTGTAACTGTCGCGCAAGGCGGGGGGGAAACCTTTTGCAGATCAGTTACTGGGGTAAACTTTCTTAAAAGAACTGCCCTGTGAAAACAGAATATCAAATAGCTCAGAATTCAACAGGTCATCAATAGGTGATACCTCATCACCAGGTCTTTCAATCATCATTACTCTGCTCTCGGGAGATATTATCATCATCTCCTCAATAAGCTCCCTCCCCGTTAGATCGGGCAGTATAGCATCACATATTATAATATCAAAGAACTCTTTGCCTGCCAGTTCCTTGGCAGCAAAGCCATTATTTACTGAACTGGCTTCAATACCTATCTGATCAAAAGCCTCTTTCATCCTCAAGCCTTCTGAGTTTCTGGAGAGTACAATCATTACCTTTTTTCTTGGTGAATATACCATCTAAAAAAACCTTTCAAATTGTTGATTATATATATGCAATTAGCGTGCCAGATATTATTTTTTAACTACTTGATATTATTGATAAATTTATCAAACTTTGATGTTAAATATTTTAACAGATAAATATCTTAATTGGGCCATATTATTAGGATTTTTTCAAAATATACAATTATTTCAATATGTTACCTAAAATATTCTGAATAGAATATAACTGTAAAAAATATTTACAGTATCTTTAAACTCTGACCATACTTATTATTATTTAGTTTACTTTCAAGAATAAAAGTACCTGGCACTAATTGCTATCGGCAACGTAGGTAACTGGCACCAACGTAGGTAACTGGCACTAAATAGAAATCTTTTGGGATAAAATTCTAATATGGTGCTTGCTCCGTTTTTTCTCAATTGAATGAAATATAGGGACCATAAAGGTATTCATAGCCCACCTTTTGCAGCAGTTTGATGGTAAAGGTTTCGATGGAGGATTCGGATAAATTATTTCCCATAATAATTGTCCTTTTCCCAATTTTTTGGGTTGTTTTTTTAAATATTCTACAACTCTATGATATGATTCATCGTTTTCGATAATTACATCATAAAATGATTTTTGCCATTCAAATGATGGGTTTACATTTAGATGTATCCATTTCGATGATGTTGTTTTAAAGGCACCAATCAAATTGGGGAATTGGCCTTATTTTATAATGTAGGGAACGGTCGCGATCGTTCCCTGTCCAAACGACCAACGCCATTGTTTTTCAACAATTTTATCGCATTCATTCAATACCATTTTACCGTTTTCAATGTTTCCAAAATAACATTCCCTATTTTGTGTGCAAATTGTAATAAAATATATTTCTGGTCGGGAATAATCATAACCTTTCAATTGTAATAATTTCCGTTCACGAATCATATCCTTTTACTTTACGAGAAAATTTGTAGAAAGATTTTACTCTTTAACAAACTTTTATCTCACCCTTTTTTACAGTAATTTCTGTATTTTCACTGATCTCTTTCTTCTCTACAATAAGTGTACTGCCCTCTTCAATCTGCAAATTTACAGACACGCCAGCCTTTATCTTCAACGGATATTTGATAGAAAATAATGATGCATTGCTATTATCACACTTTGCAGTATTTGAAATATAATCGTATTCAAATCTACCGTAAGGCTCTTTACATATTATTTTGAGAGTCGCGCCCCTCTCAAGCACAATACCTTTATTCAAGAGAAGGCTATTCTTATCAGAATCAAAATTTGCTCTTATAAATAATTTTGAATCCTCCTCCATTACAAGATTTCTAAGTCTATGATTATCCCTCTCATCTGATATAAAGATAGGCGATATATCCAGGACCGAATTATTGTAAAACTTGCAACTATCATCCAGAATATCTTTGAAATATCTTACCATCCCTGACATGGTACTCTCTATAGAATCCACCCCTTTTACGTTCTTTGTAGGCAAAAAATACTTCTCGCGCGGTAACCCCAGAATTGCTACTCTACCCCTGTTCAAAACCTGAATCAGATCCTGATTGAGCCATTCAAGTGAACTGGTAGGAATCTGTCCTTCCCTTATCTTAATTTTCTTATCCCTGTACACTATTGGAGGGAATCTCTTATCTATTACTGAAAGGTTTACAAGATTTACATTTATGTGCCCTGAGGAAAATAGCAGATTGTTATTGCTATCCCTTGCATTCTTCATCTCATCGTTCAGTAGATTATATTCAATAACTCTATATTTATCCTCTTCCCTGTTTAATGCCACTACCCCTATCTTCTCCATCGGCTCTACCTTTTCAACCGCCGATATTGTAAAATCTGCATTTCGTGCAAAATGGTAACCTATTCGAGAAGGCTCAGAAAATCTTGCAAGTGGATTATCCACATTGAACATAAGAACAGACTCAACTCCCCGTATAATAAGTTCATCTCTCAGATGACTCTCTACGAGAGCCCTATATACACCACCGTGTCCATCCCCTGTAGTAATTATCTTCTCACCATCAAAGATAATATCACCATCAGGATCAAGTCTGGGATTCTCATTCTGCCTCAAAAAGAAGACTGCCATTCTCATCAATCCAAAATAATTATTCTCTTCAAAATATCTCCTTATATAATTCTCGGTAGATTTGCTGACCATAATTATCAGGTTAACAATGGTGCCTGTATCATACTGCAATCTGAGAATCTGCTCAGCAAATAGACTCAGAAATGTCATATATCCCATAGGTGAGACAGGAACCATCCCCTTGGGGATATTGGGATCATTCCCGATATAAAGTCAAAACCTGGAAAGACATATCTCTCTCAACTCACCAAACTGCTCTTTGAGCCGTGTTGCCGCCCCTCCACTGAAGATCAAAAATGCGACCTTCCCCTGTCTGATCATATCGAGCCCGAGCCTTGAAAACTCCTTTGCATCTTTATAAGTATCAATCGTATGATATGGCACAGGATCAAAGTTATTTATCTTAACCCCGCCAGAATTGGTCCTTAAAAGATATCTAAGAATACTTACGTTATTCAGATCTACTGAAGAAATCGCACTGATAAACCTCTTCATATCATTTTCATCATCAACACTTACATATTTATTTAGCACACCTTCAAGCGATTTTTCCTTTAAGAGATCAATCAGGTGAGAAGTCTTACTCATATAATCTCCATTTATAACTTCATAGAGGATAAACCCTCTTGAGGTTCTCCAACATCATAGACTTCGCACTTTTTACCAAATCTATCATAATACTTTTTCATTATAAAATCAGCATACTCTTTTTCATAACCCTTCTTTACCAGTGAAATAGCACAGCCACCAAAGCCAGCTCCTGTCATTCTGGACGCAATCGCCCCATTAAATTTATAGGTCTCCTCTACAATCAGATCGAGCTCCTCACAACTCACCTCATATTCATCCTTAAGTCCTCTATGCCCTTCATAAAAAAGCCTGCCAATACTTTCTATATCACCCTTATTCATTGAATCAAACACCATATCTACTCTCTTCATCTCATCCAGAACATACTTGCCTCTCTTAAAAGCCAGATTCGAAACCTCGCCTTTTACAGAGTTGAGCATATCATAATTTACATCTCTTAAGACCTTAACACTGCTATATTTATTCTCTATCGCCTTTAACAGCTCCGCACACTCAATCTGTCTCTTCTCATATTCAGACTTTGCCAGTTGCCTCTTTATCATTGTATTTACAACCACAATGCTGATACATCCGGGCATACTGCAGTAATCCACATCAAGAGACCTGCAATCTATTCTCACAAGCCTCTTTTCTTTACCGAACACAATCGCCATCTGATCCATAATTCCGCATGGAACTCCTGCATATTTGTTCTCAGCCAGTCTTGCAATCCGGGCAATATCCCTCTTCTGAATATTGAGGTGATACATCTGTGAGATCAACTCTATTAAGCCGCAACTAAATGATGCCGAACTCGAAAGACCAGAACCCATAGGGAGATCCCCACCAATCACAAATGAAAACCCTTTTATAAAGTAGCCCGAATCAATTATCGCGCGGCATACACCATAAATATATATCTCCGTTGCACCCTTTTCAAACAGGCAGGAGTCCTGAATATTTACACTGTATTTCCTGCCAGAATTAAGATTATATCCATCAACTATGTAGTCTTTCCCGATGGAGCCAGCAAATGTATTTTTTAATGATATAGCACAGGGCAGGACCTTCCCTTGATGATAATCAATATGCTCTCCTATCAGATTTACTCTACCAGGAGACAATACAAGATATTGAGCCTTCTTCCCAAAATTCTTCCCAAACTCATCAATCAAAATAGAATTCATAAAACTCCTTTATCTATGAATTTCTCATCCGATCCATTTCTACTTTCTAAAATCATTTATTTCAAGAAAATACAATATGGTTTATAATATTCAGTCCATAGTCCACAGTTCACAGTCTATAGTCCATATAAGATATTCATAAGTTATTATTTTTGGAATTTGCCCACATCTGTCCAGAATAAATTTTGCAAATGGAAGCCTCAACCAGTTATATCTTATGATATAAACCTTTATGAAAGGAGGCTTCTGATTAATAAATTTATC
>JBBISZ010000186.1:0-5550 GCA_037441045.1 Deltaproteobacteria bacterium
AATGTCTTATGACATTCAATTAAAGTTTAAGGAGGTGCGCATGAATTTACAAAATGCAGTGGAATGCCGCCAAAAGAAGAGTATATATTTATAAAAGTAAAGAAAGTGAAATGCAAGTATGATGAGCCAGAAGATACGAGGTGAGAAAGTGCTTTGAATTGTAGAAAATAAATCCTGATAATGTATTTCAATTTTTTCAAAAAAGTCTATATGGAAAGATATGATTCTTATCTTATTTTATTGAACCTGACTATTCCTGTATTGAGACTGGTACAGTAAAGGTTTTATCAAAGGACAGGACTCGCTTATTAAAGTCTCTGTCGGAGTATTTATAGTTTGCCCTGATTCTAATATCTATACTCCCCTTTTCTCTTATTTTATCAAGGTCTACCTGATACTTATCAAACGAATAATAGGTATCATCATTATAGAGTTCCTGAAGGACATTATATTCAGGTAGTTCAATAGTGCTTGATAGGAAGATACCTTTTTTCTTTATCCCGCCCTCAAGTAGATAAAGTTTGTATCCTATTTCTACTGTCTCCTTTCTGGTTATCTGTGCTCTGATGTCCTCTACTACAATCTCCTCGGGGAATCTGGCAAATTCAAAGAGGTCTATCACTCCGTTTCTATTTATATCTGCAAGTCCAAGTTCTCCCCATGTGACTCTGTCCTCTGGTATTCCCCATGAAAAATTGCTTGCCATCAAGGTAAAGGCATACTGAAATCTGCCTCCGAGTTCAAGATATAAGTCTGTTGCCCCGAATGAATGGGCAAGTTCGTGCGCTGTTAGATAACCATTGCTGTATATTGTTTGTCCAATATCTCCATTTCCGAATGCCATTCCTCCGAATCCATATAAATCCATCCTTGGGGACATAATAATAATCTTGTCATAATCGGTGAAATCAATCTTGCATCCGAGGGTATCAAGATATTTTTGCAAAGATTTCTTATAGTTTGCAAATGTATAGTCTCTATCTTCTATAAAGTCTTCGGACTTAAATCCAGCAAGCAGCTCAAATTTGAACTGCAGTACATCAGATCTTCTGGTTCTATTAAATATGATCTTCTTATAATAATCTGTTATAATATCTAATTGTAGAATATCTTTATATTGGTCTACTTTGTTTTCACAGAGGTTCTCTTTTTTATCCGAATCAATGTCTGAGAGAATAATGAGTATTCTATTGTTCTGAATCAGAGTAGTATTTGCGAGGGATATAGCGGGTGTCCTGAAGATACACATACCATCAATACAGACACTATTATTATTGCAATCTGAATCGATACAACATTGAGAGGCAGGATAGAAGATATTATCGCAACACACTGAGGATGAATACCTATTATATGTAGAGCAGTCATCGGTTTCACAATAGTTTGGAGGGAAATAATGATTATTGCATAGTATATAATCCTTTCGCCAATCGAAGTATACATCGGCATAAAGTTCATAAAGAGAATCATTGAAGTTAAAACTGATTATTGGTTTATATGCAATCAAAAACACATTGGCTTGAATGGCATTGGCATTAAATATGAGTTCTTTTGTCTCTTCTGGCTTGAAAAATAGGGTAGTGTCATTTGAAAAGTTTTGTGGGAAAATCTCCCACTCTATTGTGTTCTTGTAATTGATTCTCAGGGTCTTCTCTGTTTTTTCAGTGTTTGTCAGTATAAGTTTGAGTTCGAGCCTATCTCCAACAATAATATTTTCAGGTATTTTTTGGGCTACTATTTTTATTCCATCAATAATATCTTTTGTTTCAGGTTTTGCTGGAAGGTCAAACATGTAGCAAAGACTATTAATTTTATTACCACTGCAACTTAAGGCATGTTCCTGGTAAATGCAACTCCCTGTACAGTAATTTGAATTATAAAAAAGGTAATTGCAAGCCTCATTATCCTTGCATAATGAAGGCTGATCTGTGTCACTATCTATAACATCCGGCGTTGTATCGCCAGCATCAGGTATCATAATGGTGTCAGTTACAACAGTGCCTGATTCAGTGGTGTCAGGTACAAATATTTCGGTTGTGGAGGGGCACCCGGATAGAAAAATTTGAAAAAAGATTATATTTAAAGTAAAAAATAAAAACTTCATACTAACTCCTTAAAATAAGGCAAAAAATCAGGATTTCCTTAATAGAAAACATGAATTTAGTCAAATTATTTTTAACATTTTATTTGACTAAATGGTGTATGGTGGTGTATTGTGGCATTAGATTCCATTAGGTGGTGTAAAAGTGAGTAATCTGCTCGGCAATTTTCCATTTGTATTAGACCAGAAATCAAGGTTGATAATCCCATCTGTCTTCAGAACCGTACTTCTGGAAAATTATTCAAACAGGATTGTGCTCGTTCAGGGTATCAAGAAGAATATTCAGATTCTTCCTGAAAAATTGCATAGAGAGATTGTGGAGGAGCTTTCCAGATTTCCTTCCTATGATGAAGATGCGGAGGTCTTCAAGAGGATTTACACGACCTATGCCTTCGAGACAGAGTTTGATAAACAGGGACGCTTTGTCTTAAAGCAGGAATTGAAGGATTATGCCGGGATAAGGTCCGAGGGTATTATTGCAGGGATAGGTGACAGGATGGAGATATGGGCTAAGGATGTCTATGCTGAGGAGGTTGAGCAGAAACTCAAATTTACCAGTGAAGATCTGGTAAAGAAGGCTCAGAAACTGAAACTCAAGCTTTAAGGAGGGACCATGCTTAAAAAGAATTTGTTTTCGGGAGTTGTCTCCTTTTCCATTGTAGGTGAAGTTAATCTTACAGATATTGCAGATTTCTTAAGGGAGATGACCGGGGAGATTGTAATGGGTAGAAAGGCTTTTATGCTTGATATCTCAAACGCAGAGCATATTCACAGACATGCTTTTGACTCATTGATAAACATCAAAAACAGACTCAAAGCCAACGGCGTCAGACTTGTTATTGTCTGTTCAAAGCAGGCGCTAATTGATATCCTTAATGTTGAAAGGGTTCCAGAGCATTTTGAGGTGTTGAGAGACTCTTCTTCTTTGAAACAGAATCTGGCTAATGCATTCAGCGTTCAAAGTTACAGGAACTGATTGGATTTTATTAAAGCCTCTATCAGTGAGGGCAGAGAAGTGAATGCGTATCATCATTTGAGTGTAATGACAGATGTAGTTGCACAACTGATGAATGTTAGACCGTCTGGACTGTATGTTGACGCGACGCTTGGTGGTGGTGGACATAGTGAGGTGATTCTTAAAAGGGGTGGTAGAGTCTTTGCGATAGATCTGGATGACGATGCAATTGGATTTTCACGAAGACTCAAGGATGAGTATGGAGATAGATTCAATGCCGTCAAAGGCAATTTTAAGGATGTGGACAGGATATTGAAGAACAATGATATTGAGAAGGTTGATGGTCTGATCGCGGATCTTGGACTTTCTTCAAATCAACTGGAGAATGGAAGGAGGGGGTTTAGTTTTTCTGATTCATCTCCTCTGGATATGAGGTTTGATACCTCAAAGGGTGTTACGGCGTATGAATTGATGTCACAGATTGAAACCGATGAACTTGCAAAAGCCCTCTCTGATTTTGCAGATATCAGGAAGGCTGAAAAGGTGGCAAGATATCTGAAGATATATTTTGAGAAGAGTATGCCAAATAATGCCCTTGAATTTGCAGAGTATGTAAGAGGGTGCAGATATCTTGAGAGAAGTCGCAGGATAGATCCTGCAACCAGAATTTTTATGGCTATCCGTATGATGGTAAATGACGAGGTGGGCAATCTTATAACCTTTCTTGGAAGTATACCTGCAATTGTAAATGAAGGGGCTGTTGTTGTAGTAATCTCGTTTCATTCTGTGGAAGATAGAATTGTAAAGACTTTTTTTAGAAGATTTACAAAAGATTCTTTCAAAATGTCAGGGCTTAATCTGTCTGCGGAACTGATTAACAAGAAGGTTATTTTTGCATCAGAAGAGGAGATAAGAAATAATCCAGGGGCAAGAAGTGCCAGATTGAGGGCAATCAGGTTTTTTAAATCTGAGTAGGGAGGTATAAGATGCAGGAGATATCATATATAAATTACAGCAGTACAGTGAGAAATAACAGGAAGGGCGGTGGGGTAAAGGGTTTTCTCTATTTTCTGCTTAATCTTATGCCTATATTAATCTTTAGTGGAATTTTTGTGTCCGCGGCACTCATACACCTTTATGTGAGAAATCAGATTTTGAGATATAGTTATGAAATCCCTATTGAGAATAAGACTCAAAGGATGCTTCTGGATGAAAATAAGGCGCTCAAATCTCAACTCTCTATGTTGATATCTCCTGTTAAGATAGAAAAGTATGCTATTGAGAAGTTGCGAATGAGGTATCCTGAACCAGAAGAAATTATTGAGATAAGCAGCAAATCAGAGAAAAAGGATGATGGATATATTGGTTTTACAAGATGAAAGATAAGGTTCAAATAAAAGGCATCAGATTTAGAATAATAATACTGGTAATTTGTGTGATATTGGGTTCATTTCTTGTGTTGCATAAGGCATCAGGGTTGCAGATAAAGGAGAACCAGAAATATAGAAATCTTGCGGCAAATCAGCATGAAAAGGCGATTGAATTGAGTCCAAAGAGAGGAAACATCTCCGACAGAAATGGTGTGGATCTCGCAATTACTGTTGAGAAATTTTCACTATTTGTAAGGCCCAGAAGATTTAGCAATGATGAGGAGAAAAAATATTTTGCACATATACTATCAAATATTTTTAAGAAGCCTGAGAAGGGGTTTATGAGGCTTTTCTCTGAGGATAAATCATTTGTCTGGGTATCGCGACTGCTGGAAGATTCTATCGCACAGAGGATAAGAGGCTCATACAGTTTTTCAGAGAAGGATTTTGAGAAGAGAGGGGATCTCAAGAGGCTTGCACAGGCAATTAGAGAGAAGATCGATGGCTCAAAGAATGTTGAAAATCCTGTAAGTTTTTTAAATGAGGTCTTAAATCGAAGATACTTATACAAAAGCCTTGTGAGCGAAAAAGTTATGAAATCTCATATGACCGAGGTGGGCGGATTTTTATTGAGAGAGGTAAGAGGTTTTGGTACACGCGCTTACGATGAGTTGACCGAGTATGAAAAGGATAGTCTGAGGGCATTAAACAGATATCTCATAGAAATAACTTTTCCATCGCTCGTTCCAAAAAATCCATTTTTTTACACAAAGGCATTTGGACTGATAAAGGAGAATAAGAGATTTTATCCTCATAAAACCCTTGCATCTCACATCGTGGGTTATACCAATGTGGATCAGGAAGGCTCTGGAGGTATTGAACTTGTATTAAATGAAAGTCTCAAAGGCGAATATCAGTATATAAATGGAATAAGAGATGCCTCAGGAAATGAAATCTGTACGGGGGAGAATGTTCAGGCAAAGATGGCAGAAGGTAATAAGGTCGTTCTGACAATTGATGCAAATATCCAGCATATAGTTGAGACAGAGCTTGAACAGGGTGTCAAAAAGTGTAATGCTACGGCTGGTTATGCTGTTCTGCTGGATCCAAAGACGGGAGAGGTG
>JBBISZ010000187.1:0-5528 GCA_037441045.1 Deltaproteobacteria bacterium
GTATGCTTGATGTCTTGCTTGAACTTTTATTCCAGGAGAGGAACAATGATGAGGCATCCAGGCTTGCTGATATGATAGAAAAATTTGTAAAGATATCATTTTATGAAGGTAATCTAAAGACATTTAATGCGTTGATGATGAGATATGATGAATTGATTAATGGAGTATTTAATTCTTCAAACCATATTCATGCGTTATACAAACGAATAATAGGTTCAATGTCAACAGAGACAACAATAGACGAACTAATAAAATTACTCAATTCTACATATCATCAGGGATTGAATGATGTCTTACTGTTTTTGAACAATCTTGAAAAAGAGATAGTGCCAATTATGTTAAAAAAACTCCCGGAACTCAAACATATAGCCTATAGAAGAGTATTTTGCGAGGGGATAGCCCAGAAGGGTTATGACTATGTAGATCTGATTGGCAGTAGATTGCTGGATGGTTCGGAGAGTATTTTGAAGGATATAATATATATTCTCGGTAAAGTTAAAAACCCGATAGCCCTGAATTATCTCTATAAGGCTCTAAAATTTCCATCAAAGGAACTGAGACTTGAAGCGGTGTCTTCAATTGGGAAGTATAGAGAAGATAATTCTGAAAAGTATCTTGTTGAGGCTCTTCTTGATTCTGACTTGGATGTGAGAACATCTGCACTCAGGAATCTGGTTGCCCATGGCTCATATCAGACTGTAAATTCTCTTATTGGTTTTATTGAGACTGATGATTTTATGAAAAAATCTCAACAGGAAAAGAAGAGATTCTTCCTTGCACTTGCCAAACTTGCAGGTCCTGCTCTTGTGAGTTATCTGGAAGACTTACTCCTTAACCATAAATATTCATCTCTTCAGGCTGAAAATGAGATCAAGATAAGCGCCATTGCTGCACTTGAACTAATAGGAGATCATAATGCTCTGAATGTGCTTAAAAAGGCAAAGAGTAAATTAAAGTCACCCGTTCTGGAATATGTTGAAAATGCAATAAAGAGTATTCAAAAATGAATATGCAGAGCTCAAATACAAGAAAGAATAGATTCAATTTTGATAGACAGGCTATTATTCATATTTATCGTGTTTGCAAATTGCTCACCACGCATGAACCTGACAATGAGATTTTTTCGAAGACTATTCATAATTTATTATACGCAATTTCAAAGATACTTGAATCCGAAGGGATATTTTCAATGCTGTTTTTTAAGAACGATGTCTATCTAAACCGTGCAAGGATATCTCAAAATATTACAAATTTTTCAGCGACAGACTATCTTTCAAGGCTTTTTTCACAAAAAAGACTCGGAGGATTTGAGTTGTTTAACTTACCCGAATCAAGGGAATTTTTGTTGTTTTTTTATAATCTGGTTAAGTATTCGCCATCTGAGGGTAGCGATCCTGTAAGTGTATTTGATGATCTTCTTGAACTCAATGGTATAAGGAACATAAAGGTTCTGCCTTATGAGGAACTGGGCAAAACGGATGTTAATGAGATTCAGGTAATAAAGGATTATAAGAAGAGAACAATTTTGATATATCAAAGTACCATAAGATTTTTGAAAGAGGCTCTGAGTTCAAAGGATTATCTCTCTGGTATGGATATGAGAAATGCCAAAAGACTTGTCAACCAGATGGTAGATCTCTCAAGCCATGATGTTGAAAATTTCTCCTTTCTGGGGCTCTCAGCTATAAAAAACTTTGATGAATACACCTTTAATCATAGTGTAAATGTATGTGTTCTTGCAATAGCTTTTGGTAATTCACTCGGGCTCAGCAAGAAAAGACTTGCAGAACTTGGTCTTGCAGCCCTCTTTCATGATATTGGTAAACTGACTATTCCAAAAAAGATATTAAATAAGCCGGGACAACTTACAAATGAAGAATGGGAAATAATGAAACAACATCCCTTGTTTGCAATAAAATTGCTCTTTAATATGCATGGATATTCAGAGGCAAGTCTCAAAAAAATAGTGGTGGCTCTGGAACATCATATGAATTATGATTTTTCTGGTTACCCGAGATTAATTCTTGAAAAGAAATTGCATCTTTATAGCCGTATTGTAGCCATTGTTGATACATTTGATGCTATGACTACTGAAAGGATCTATCAGAAGGCTATGAAGCCTGATGAGGCGTTGAGAAAGATCATCTCATTCTCTTCAAAAAGGTATGATCCAGTTCTTGTTAAGGCATTTGTATCTTCAGTAGGTTTATTTCCACCAGGTACAATAGTTGAATTGTCAGATGGCTCTATTGCGGTCGTACTTAAGTCAAATCCTCA
This sequence comes from Deltaproteobacteria bacterium, assembly GCA_037441045.1. Taxonomy (GTDB): domain Bacteria; phylum Myxococcota; class SpSt-1050; order SpSt-1050; family SpSt-1050; genus SpSt-1050. The sequence goes on from JBBISZ010000187.1 coordinate 2,278, forward strand.
GTTTGAAAATATAGAGAGACCGATTGTCAAAATTGTTAGATCGGCTGGAAGTGTTCCGAATAACTCAATATTAAATCTAAGTGATAATATGTCCATTAGTATAAAAAGAAGTCTGGATATGGAGGAGACAGGCATAAACATCGCCCATTATATTTTTAATGATTGAATCTGAGAAAAAAATCTTATTAATATTTCTTCTGATATTTGTTGGAGGAATTATCTCGTGTACCGAAAAGTCCAGATATATAAATCCGTTTCCTGAAAAATTTGCAGGGATAGGAATAGAGTTAGAGAAGGAATCCGATTATTCAAGGATAGTGAAGGTAATCCCTTCTTCTCCTGCAGACAAGGCAGGTATTGTGACAGAAGATATACTGATTGCGATAGACAATGTTAATATATCATCGTTTACACTGCCAGAAATAGTGGATAAAATAAGAGGCGAACCCAATTCAACAGTTATATTGACAATTAAGTCCAGTAAGGATAAAAGTATTAATGTGTTTTCTGTCAAAAGAAAAAGGAGCATATTAACTGACAATGGATATAAATTTGAACCCTGAGGAAATGATATGAAGATCCTATTTACAGAAATTGAGAAAGATCCTGTGGGACTGAACCTTGTCTCTTCATCTCTTATCTACTCTGCACTTGATGAAAATGACAGGCTTATTTTTGTAGAGAAGGGATTTGTTGCCGGCTTTGAGATTGGAGAATATCTTATAAAAGAGGATGAAATAGGTGATAAATTTTTTATATTAAAATCAGGAGAGGTAGAGGTATTTACCGTACAGAACGGTAAGAAGATTCCCCTATCCATTCTTTCCATGGGGGCATGTATAGGAGAAGGATCACTCATCACTGGCTCAAGGAGAACTGCCAGCGTCCAGTGTCTGACAGATGTAGTTGCTCTTGTCTTTAATTTCTCCGATATCGAATTTATATTAAACAAAAACGAGAGAGTAAAAAAACTCCTCAAAACCCTTATAGAAAAAAGGGCAGAGCAGACGGCCAGAAAGATAATTGATTGTATAGATTAAGGTTTAGTGCAAAAAGTTACAAATTCTTTTTTGCCTGTTTTATTATGCAATTGAGTATATCTTCTGTTGAAATTTTTTGAGATACAGCCTTAAAATTTAAGATTATTCTATGGCTTAAGACATTTGGTAACATATCGTCAATATCATCAATCTCCATAGCAGGTTTCTCTTTCAATATTGAGTTTGTACGAGAGGTTAGCATCAGATGCTGGATGGCTCGTGGTCCTGCCCCCCACCTCACAAATTCATTTACCTCCCTTACTGGATTGTCGGTTGACGGTCTTGTAAGTCTTCCTATTTCAACAGCATATTTATATAAATGTTCTGATACAGGGAACCTTAAGATAAATTCCTTAAACGAATGAAGTTCTTCACGATTGATTACTGGAGATATTTGAATGCTTTGAAATAGATTTGTATTTTTTACGATCTCAATTTCATCTTCGTACCGTGGATAATCTACCTTTATCATCATAAGGAATCTATCGAGTTGGGCCTCAGGGAGCGGATATGTACCTTCCTGTTCAATAGGATTCTGAGTGGCAAAGACCATAAATGGTCGTTCAATATTGTATGTTTTTCCACCTATTGTCACTGCATATTCCTGCATGCTTTGAAGTAGCGCCGATTGAGTTTTGGGTGTCGCACGATTAATCTCATCCGCAAGAAGGATATTTGTAAATACAGGTCCTTTTACAAATATATTTACTCGTCTACCTGTATCTCTATCCTCCTGAAGCATCTCCATCCCTATTATATCTGAAGGCATCAAATCAGGCGTAAATTGTATTCTTGAAAATGATAGAGAGAGTGCTTTTGCAGCTGTTGAAATTAGCAGTGTTTTAGCAAGACCCGGAACTCCCATTATAATGCTATGTCCATCAGAAAATAGAGAAATAAGTAGCAGGTCAACCATCCTATCCTGTCCGATGATAACCTTCTTTATCTCTCTTTTTATTTTACCAAATAAACTTTGAAAATCTCTTAATCTCTGTCTATCTGAAACTTCATCCAGCATAAATTTAACCTTTTAATCTTATCAATCGCTTTTTTCCTTCCTGGACAAATTCTATTTTGTCCTCTCTTGCGAGCCAGCCAATTGCCATAACGGCAGTAGTTTGATCTGCCTTTAAATTGTTTAAAATGTCTTTGAGCGCCATAGCACCGTTCTTCTTTAGCAGGTGATAGATGTCTCCTGCTGTAAAGCCGATTTCTGATTTAAGCATGCTAAATACCCTCCTTCTCTAATTTATATATATCATTTTATTTGCCGATGTAAAGCGATAATGTTTAATTATAGGTTACGCACATTTTTAAAAAAAATGGAATTATTATTGTGAAATTTTGTTAAAATTAATAAGGTTGGTCTGTTATAAAGATCTTAAGATAAAGAATGGAATTATGAACTTAAATATGCTTATAATTCGGTATAGTTGCCAGGCCATAGTTATAAATTTATTTTTTTTCTTGATTATTATTGCCGTATGGTATAGAAGTATGAATTCATTTATGAACCTATTTTCGAAAGGAGAATGTAAATGAAGAAGGTATTATTGGTAGTTTTGATGATTATTGGGATTGGAATTATTGGTTGTACACCTCAGGGTGGTAGCAGTGTAAAAAAGGTTGTAGATAAGCCGGCTGTATTTGAAATGTTCATCATGTCCCAGTGCCCTTACGGTGTTCAGGTAGTAAATGCTATTGCCCCTGTTGTTGAGAAGTTGGGACCAAACATGGAGCTCAAGATAAACTACATTGGAAATAAGACACCTGATGGTAACTTCTCCTCAATGCACGGTGAAAATGAGGTAAAGGGAGATATTATTCAACTCTGTGCAATGAAATATGCTCCAAAACAGTACCTCAAGATGATGCTCTGCCAGAACAAGAATTATCGAGAAGTGGCTACAAACTGGGAATCCTGTGCAAAGGAGGCAGGAATAAACACATCAAAACTAAAAGGTTGTATTGAAGCCAAAGAAGGGAAAGACCTGCTTGCCAAATCATTTGAAGAAGCCAATAAAAAAGGGGCAAGAGGCTCACCGACAATGTTTCTCAATGGCCAACCTTATAACGGTGGAAGGAAATCCAATAATTTCCTGAAGGCAATATGCGATACTTATGGTCAGAAGAAACCTGAAGCCTGTAATAATATTTCGGTTCCACCAAAAGTAGTTGCTATATTCTTTAGTGAGAAGAGATGTCCTGATT
>JBBISZ010000188.1:0-276 GCA_037441045.1 Deltaproteobacteria bacterium
GCAAAAATATATTGTTGAAACTTTTGCTGGTACATGTGGAGTTTCAGGAAATACAAATGCCCCCAATCCTCTGGATGCAAAATTTAATATGCCATCATCTCTCAGTATTTCATCAGATGGCAATATCTATGTTGCTGATAGGGGAAATAACAGGATAAGATTGATATCTCAAACAACAGGCGTTACTACCTATGTTAGTATTAGTAATGCAGATATCACTTCTCTGGCGGTTGATGATTTTGGATATCTTTTTGTTGTAGATTATAATGGCAGTAT
>JBBISZ010000188.1:337-3852 GCA_037441045.1 Deltaproteobacteria bacterium
AGTTACAAATGCAGAGGAATTCTTCCCAAGTGTAATTGAGACAGGAGTGGTATGGTAAGAAAGATAAACTTGAGCAATGGTTCATTTACTTTTGTCGCGGGCAAGGGTAAATCAATCTCTCCCGATGCGGATTATTCAACCCCGCTGGCATACCCGATGGGAGTCTTTTTTGATGAGGCAAAGAAGAATATATATCTCACAAGCAGTTATGCGAATAGGTTACTACTTATCTCAAACTGGAAGACATTTAATATCGCAGGAGACGGTGTGGCAGGTTCACTGGATACAAACTTGAACCTTCCTACCAGAATTGTAAAATGGGGAGAAAATATCTATTTTGCTGACACCAAAAATCATTGCATTAAAAAGATTAGTTATGATAGCGATTCAGATATATACAGTTTAGAAGTTGTGGCGGGTAAGTGTGGGACTGCTGGAAATGCAAATGGTGATGTTAGCATTTCAAGGCTAAATTCTCCGCAGGGACTTGCTGTTCTGGATGACGATAGGCTTCTAATTGCAGATACATTGAATCATTGTATAAGAGTCTTGAGTCAGGGGCAGATTACTACCTATGCAGGCAAATGTGGGACAAGAGGGAGTGCTGATGGTGTTCTGGATGCAGCAAGATTAGATTCCCCCGAAGGTATAGTTTGCAATATTAAAAAGAAGGAATGTTTTGTGGCTGATACTGGCAACAACCTCATAAGAAAGATTAATTCTGATAGTTCGGTGGTCAGATATTCTGGGTCTATTAATAATATCAATGGTGGTTTTAAGGACGGGACAAAGGATGAGGCATTATTCAATCAACCCTCGGGTATATCAATAATGATAAATTTTGATGAGAGCGCAACTCTCTATGTGGCTGATAGAAATAATCATGTTATAAGAGAGATTGATACTGTGGGGAATGTTAGTACTATTATAGGCAATAATACATGTTCTTCTGATTATGGTAGTAGAGATTCGACAGGACTCTGCTTCCCGACGGATATCTATGTGAGAGATGATGGCTCTCTAATAATAGTTGATTCTGGCAACAATAGAATACTCGGAGTATATTAGAGAGGTGTATAAAATGAAAGATATAAAGACATTAATCAAAACTGTTTTAATTCTGGTTTTGTTATCACTCCTGCTTTCGGGCTTCAGCGATAAATACTGGAATATGTTTCGTTCTGATGTAAATAGAACGGCTATGTTAACTGGCTCGAGTAAAATTGATATTCCGGCGGTCAAGTGGAAGTATTATGCGGGTGGATCACTCTATGGAAGACAGCTTTTGATAGATGATATTAACTACGATGGTATATTGGAGTATATAATCATTTCTGGTGGGAAGGTGCTTATCAAACTTTACTCTGATATTCTTGTATGGGATACACCTTATCTTGCTGCTTCAAGATTGATTGCTGTGCTGGATATTGATCAGGATGGGAAGAAGGACATTATTGTAAACAATTCACTTGGAAGGATAATGATCCTGTCAGCATTGGACGGCTCAATAGAGTATATAAATCCTGAGACAGACTTCAACTGGGTAGGCACAGTGATTGTAATGGATATTAATGGGGATGGTTTTGAGGACATTTTTGTTGCGGATAGCGCATGTGGTTCATCTATAAGAGAACCAAAAGCCGTCTATGGTACAGGTATTGCTTATTCTTTTAAGAAGGGTTTTAATAATGTTGAGAAATTATTTGTCCTTGAACCAAACACAAGAGATCACTATTGTGGGCATAACAATCAGATTGCAGATGTGGATGGAGATGGAATATATGAAATCATCGCCCCTGGGGATCAATACCTGTATGTTTATAGTGCCGATGACGGGAGGCTAAAATATGCATCACCCTTCCTTGGGGCATTCCCGTGGTTGGAGTCTCCCAACATAATGACAATGGATGTGGACAATGATGGTGCATCGGAGATATTCCTGTACTCCAATTCCTCATATCTGAGAGGTAGCAGGAGAATTACTGCACTTAAGGTAATGGACGGGCTCCTCACACCAATCTGGCAGATATCTCCTGAGGAATCGACTTTTCAGAGAGATGGAATATATCTTATGCCTGAACCTCTTGGGGATTTTGATAACGATGGTAAATTTGAATTTATAACATCGATTTATAATTCAAGCACAGGCAAATGGAAGTCATATATTTTAGATGCTGCATATATTTGCACTACTGTTACAAAATGGGATAGATTTACAAACTGTTATCAGAGCAGGCTTGAGGTAGAAGATTTAAGATTCTATGGCTCTGCAAAGATTCTTGATAACAATAAATCTCAACTGCTTTTTTATGATTACAATTCTCAAAGGTATGGACTATATGAACTTGAAGAAAATAATGGAACTTTTGTTCTTGTTATCAAGACCATATTCCCCCAGAGTCTTTCATATACAGTATATTATGATATAGACGATGGCCGCAAGAATAATTATGCTAATAAACTATTTGTGTTTGATTACGGTAATGATGGTAAAAAAGATCTGATAATGAGGTATGCCAATAATATTGAGGCTTATGATGTCTCGGGTGTCTCTGCGACCAGAATAGGTACAATTGAGGCTATGCCCAATCTTAGTTTTTCATTCTATCGACCTTTTGTCTATGTTAAAAAAGGGTATTTTATTGGACATCTAAATAATGGGACAGTTGCTGTATATGACAGCAGTTTCAAGTATATGAATGATTTAGATTCAGATGGAATATTCGATTTGAAAAGTGGTGGATATATTGCCAGTATGCTAATCACAGACCTTGAAAAGGATAAAAGACCAGAGATATTTACTACCCGTTCAAATGGTATGATATCCGTTCTTGATGGCACTACTACTGATCTTGTTAATCCTCCACGAATTTTGTGGAGCAGGGGCGGTTCACTTCCAACTATTGCAGATATGAATCTGGATGGTAATTTTGATATGATCTTCGGTGAATTTGATGGAAATAATCTTGTTGTAAATGTTTATAATAGCAATCTTTCAAAGATTTATACAGGTATTATTGCGCCCAGAAATGAGACAGATGGATTTTATAGGGATTTGATTTCTGGAAATGCAAACGGAGATAAATATCCGGATATTTACTATGTGTATACCGATCCATACAATAATCTTGCAAAATACGGTATACTGATATGGGATGGAGTGTCGCCAAATGCCCAGAAGAAGTGGAGTTCTGAGTACGGGCTTTCATATCAGGGTGATGGACAGGGTTATAGAACGGTTGTTGATTCAAATGGGGATGGTCTTGAGGATTATGTTATCAATCCATACAGACAACTCAGAATATTGAATGCAGTGGATGGGACGTTGATTGCTACGCAGAGTAATGCAAATGTTTATTCAGGGGTTGTGTCATCCTTTGGCAATATTCTTATTACTCATGGTGGCCATACAGGGGCAGCATATTCATCTCCATCGGCATATGATCCATCTAATCTTTCAAAGATCTGGGAGTCAAATGTCAAATGGGAATACGCTGGTAAGTATGGTGCTATGG
>JBBISZ010000188.1:3862-4189 GCA_037441045.1 Deltaproteobacteria bacterium
AGAGACAAATAAACTCAGATTTTTTCAGACCGCAGTCGATTCGGCACATATTTACATCTATGAGATTTCTGATGGGACACTCGTTTATGATAAGGTGCTTGCCTGTGGAAAAATCTTTGACTCGGAGAATGATGTAATAAATAATAAATGTGAACTGGGTGATCTGACGCCTTCAATTGGTATAAAAAATCTGGATGGAAATGGAACCTCTGCATTTATTACAGGTTCTAAGGATGGGTATCTTTATGCAATTGGTGCAGAGGAAGGAAAGCTGTTGTGGTCTATAAATTTTAGATATCCGATTGGTGATATTATCGCAGGGGATCT
>JBBISZ010000188.1:4199-5506 GCA_037441045.1 Deltaproteobacteria bacterium
GTTGAAATCCTTCTCAGCTGTGGAGATGGATATATTTACGCGGTGGATAAAGCACAACTTCCAGCCACTGATTTTGTTTATGAAAATGATGGTTCATATATAGCCACTTTTAATAATGGTGTGGATAGATGCCCATCGGACAAGGATGAGGATATAGACTGTCAGGAGTTTACAAATACACTTGGGGCAAATTGGGCAAAGGTGGACGAAGCAAATGGATATGAATATGCAATAATATCTCAGAATGGGACATACATTACCTACTGGACAGATAACGGCAAGGAAACATCTGTGGTTACAAAGGATCTGAGACTCGTATTTGATTTTATGTATTATTTTGTTATAAGACCTTATAGGATTGAAAAGGGGGTAAAACTAACTGGACCCGAAGCTATAAGTGATGGTGTAAAGATTGTAGATATTACTCCACCTGAGATTACGATTGATTTAAGTAACAATCCGATTACACCTGACAATGATGGGCTTTATGATAATACGGATATTTTAGTAAATATATACGACAGGACATATATTACACAGTGGCAGATGAAAATACTCGATAAGAATGACGATGTGCTATTTGATACGAATCCTGCTTTCATTTCTGTGCAGAATTTATCAAAGTCTATTAGATATGATGCTATCTATAATGGGAATCGGCTTTCTGGTGGTGAGTATAAGGTGAAGGTATTTGTTACGGATATTGGAGGGCATCTTTCGGAGGCTGAAAAGACTCTTGTAGTCTGTAAAGAATACGAGATGGTGATTGAGAAAGATGGTGTTAAAATCTGCGCCTGTCCCGATAGAGATAATGATGGATATAATGATATTAAATGCGGGGGAGAGGACTGTGATGATTATAACAAACAGATTAATCCGGGTGCAAAAGAGGATTGTTCTACTGGAGACTTAAATTGTGATGGCAAATCTGTTAGCTGTGGGGTAGATCAAATCTGTGTCAAAGGCTATTGCGCAGATCCCTGTTTAAGTGGTGAATGTCCAGAAGGATATATATGTGAGAACGGTTATTGTATACCGAACGATCCCTGTATCGATGTAAAATGTCCCGAAGGTTCATTCTGTGAGAATGGCAAATGTGTAGATCTTTGCAAGAATGTAGTATGTCCTGATGAGAGTTACTGTTATAAAGGAAAATGTTATGGATATACTGATATTTATGGTGATTCAAATGATATTGTAGATTCAGCAATTTTACAGGATGTGATATCTGATTCAGCAGTAGATGCAGCAGGTCGTGATGTTATGATTAATAAAGATACAGGATTTGCTGAGGATATTGCAGGCTC
>JBBISZ010000189.1:0-5497 GCA_037441045.1 Deltaproteobacteria bacterium
GAGAGTAAAATAAAATGAGAAAATATTTGATAATGAGAGTTGTAAAATATTTACTAAAACTTTTAATAATAATAACTATTATAGTTTTTTGTGATCTTTTTTTTTCAAGTACAACAAAATGTATTATTAATGGGTGTTCTGGAGATACTTTTTGTATAGTAGATCAATCATTTTGCTATATGGACGAGGATATCATCCTATATATTCTAATCTTTATTATTGTTGATATGATGATAGGTATAAACCTGAGTATAGTTTTTCTTCTTCCTATCATAGGCACTGTCATAGGGGATATAATTGAGGACATTTATTTTCCTGAGGGACTACCTCACTCAGAATTTCCTAAAATTAGAGAATTTATCCATTCTCCTTCATTGACTAAGGAATACTGGGAATGGATCATAATTGCTTATTTTGGGAATATTGTTCTGCTAATAATCGTTATTATTTTAAGTAGATTGATTAAATCCACTCAAAAAAAAGTTTATTCCTTTTTTAATCCAGAAAAAGGAGATAAAAAGGAGATTGGAGAAAGGGTGAAATAAAATACGGATATATTTAATATTTTTTTCTGATTATCTTGTTATGTTCATGTAACGATTCAGTTAAGTCAAATGCTGATGTTAATATTCATTCAAGTACTGATATCGATATGATAAAGGATACATGTGAGGGTCTAGATGGTTATGCATATTTTAATTGTATCAATGATAGACCATATTTTGAAGTTTATGATAAATTAACTTTTGGTGGAGTCATAGCAACAAATTTTCTTCGTGTAGCCACATCACCTGATAAATTTAATAATAAAAGGATATTTATTTATGGGTATTTTCTAAAAGATAATGTTCCTGATAGAGGTTCTTTATATTTTTCCAGAGAGGAGATGGAATATCTTGGTCCTGATTTTACTCTAGACTTTGAATCTGCAGAATGTGATACAAAGGAGAAGATTGCAGAACTGGATGTTAAACGGGTATTTGTAATAGGCACTTTTTATGATAAGGCTTATTACTCTATTTCTGGTGATTTTGGACTTATTAAGGTAGAAAGGATGGGATTAGATTATGGATATAATATGTTCAGGTATATAACCTCAAAGGAAAAAGATAAGAAAGATATAAAGGAAAAAAATAATGATAAGAAGTAAATATTCCAGCTTATGCACAATGAGAAGAAATATTAGGATGTTTAAATTAATTATTTTTCAGGTTTAATATATTTTTTAATAAAAATCTGGATATTCAGCAGATTATATATATAATAGAATATTACACGATAAAGAAATGGGAGTATTTTGATCTTATTAATAGAATAGAGAGGTATTAAAGTAAAGAGATATATGAGAAATTGTAAAATATATCTAAATTCATTATTCATATTATTTTTATTGAGTATAAATAACTGTACGAGAAATACTATGCATGAAGAAGAAGAAGAGAAGTACCCCTGTGAAAATATAAAGGATACAATTGATTACTATGAATGTATAAGAGACCGGCCTTACTATAAGCATATTATAAAGTATTTGATAGAGAAGTTGTATCGCCTATAAGACTTATAGCTTCACCTGAAGAGTTTGACAATAAGACGGTTTTTATAATGGGTTTTTTATTTTGAAGCAATTATAGACTTGGGTATCTGTATCTTACAAAAGATGGGACTGTGGACTAAAATCAACCAGTACCAGTTACTTTGTTGTGCAGAAGTCTGAACCGTGGACTGTATACTATCGACTATGGACTGTGGGCCGTGGACTGTGGACTATTGACTATGGACTGTGAACTAAAAAATCCACCTGTATCCGTCGCATTTGATACAAAACAGAACTCAATTGATCAATGCTTAATAAAAAACAAGATAGTAATCCAACATCAATACCTGCAATTAAATCTGTTATGGCAGAGGCAGACCGTTACTAATCCGCATTGTATATGTGTCACAATTATAAGGTGCGTTGGAATTTCTATAGACTTTAATTAAATAAATTCTGGAATTATCATTGCAACAATTGGTAGTAAAATTGTTTGAAATACAACTTGTAGTACACGGATTTTCTCCCTCATACTGTCCTCCTGGTACTACATCCTGCCTGAAATCTGTCTTCCATTCAAATACTGTATCATTGATACATTTCACATTGGCATTATTACAATCATTCTCTCTTATTTCAAGTAAATATGCGTTGTTTGGGTTATTCAGGAAATAGACAGCAAAATGGAAATTGTCTCCCCCATTTGATCTATCTGCATTTACATCATCCCTTGCTACAACTCTATACCAGTCTTCATCATCTAATGGAATTATTTTACCTGTAATATCAACAAAGTTCTGAGCACTATCAACAAATTCGCTCTGAATTGCAAGCGCACCTTCACATGTATTTCCTACTCCCTGTAGGTCATTGCTGTCCGCCTGACATTCACAACCTGTTGAATAAACTCCATCCACATCATAGAAACCCCCAGCGCACGAAATAATCTTACACTCTCCCTGATCGCATACAGTAATAGAATTTTGTGGTGCAGGGCAGAGAATGTCTATTGAGCCCTCATCAGTCTGTCCGTTACAATCATTATCCTTGCCATCACAGATCTCCTTTGGATCTGCAGTCTTTACACAATTATATTCACAACCATCTGATTGTCCCGGGGAATTTAAATCTCCATTTAAGTCATAATAATCCTGTTCACAGGTATATTGACATCCAACAGAACAGGTGCAGACCCCTGTTGCATTGGGTCTGGGCGGGCAGCAGGTCTTCCCCTCACCAGATAGAGAGACCACAACCTCAAAGTTTGATTTTCTGTCACTATTCTCAATTGAGATTGCCCCTGTTCGGGGTGTAGGAGAACCGTTCTGCTGGGATCCTACAGAAGGAATAAAAGTAATATTGATACTTATCTTCTGTGCCGAATCAAGAATAATCGGAAAAGCAGGTATATTGCTCAAAACAAAGTCAGTACTTGATCCTGCGGTAAGTCCTATAGATGATATAACAAGTTGTCCAAAACCTGCATTGGATATAGTAAGTGTCTTTGTATCTGACGAACAGCCCTGAAGTGGATCATAGAGAATTGTCCCAAAGTCCAGAGATTGATTATCAACACTGATAGTCGGATCAATAGCAGCCGCAATAACAGGGATAGATAAATTGTCATTTCCGATGGAATCGTTGGATTTAATTAACAGACTTGTGGAGACCGTCTCTATCTGTTTTGGGGCGTATTTGACTGTAAATGTAATTGAACCGCCGGGTGTTACATTGATAGGAGGTTGCACGGGTTGATTGTTGACAAGAAGTGTTAGAGAATTCCCAGGATTATCTATCTTTGCCTCAGTTATTACCAGATTTACCTTTCCATCATTCTTTGCAACAAGTTGCTCGGACTTCTCATCATTGACCTGCACTGAGCCAAACTCTATCCTCTGTCTGTCAAGGGTAATCTTGGGACCCTGATAATTGCACTGTGCTTTGACAAGAACTGTAGTTGAACCATCATCCATAACTGTATCATTGTCGATATCAGTATCATTTGTCTGAAATGTAATTACAGATGCCTCATCAAATTTATCCTCATTGCACTTAAATGTCACCTCAACAAAATATACTTCTGATGGATTATCATATATTGGAGTATTGACAGTATTCTGCTCATCCAAATTGTTGTAAATCTTTATTTCGAATTCGTTGTTTGAAGATGTAGTTTTTGTAATATATAATTTTGAAATCTCAAGTATTGCCTCTGTAGAAAAATTGGTAAAATAGATTCTCTTCTTTATTTCACTGCCAGAGGACGCGTTACCCATATCAATTGTATATTGATAAGGATTGGCGGTAGGAGGCCAGAGCTTCTTATTAAAATCCTTCTCATCTACAACAGCAAAGTCTGGACTATCCTTGTATGAGGAGACTATCGGAAGTTTGTATTGGGGCTTTGATTCATCGTTTGAGACAATCAGTATATTCCCCTTATCTGGCGTGGCATCATCCTGACAGTATTTTATATCTATATCTATAGAACTATTTGAACTTATTGTACCAGGTATTGCAATAGGAACTGTAAGGGTAAAACGAGGATTGGCAGGCGGTTCAGGATTTGTCCCTGATTCAAAATCAATCATAGTAATTCTGAGATCAGCAGAACCTATATTCTGAATCTTAAAGGTTCTTGTAGCACACTGACCATAAAAGACTGCACCGAAATTTATTACCTGTGGATCTACAAAAATAATAGGTCTATTCTTATCTACACAGGAATGAGAATTTGGATCACAGATTTTGTTTGGATCATTACAATCCTTATCCTCATTACAATAATATGAAGCATCAGAAATATCACCAATATCACCTGAATCGCTTATGACATCTGTAATAGCATCAACGACTTTAGTACACTTACCATTTATACACTCAGTCCCGGGCTCAACACAATCGAGATTGTTCTTACATACCGCTCCACCATCAGGACGGGATTCTACACAGACCTTCTTTACGGGATCACACTCATACCCGCTCTTACATTGAGCTGAGTTGGTGCATTTCTGAATAGAGACATCTAAAGGTGTAGACCCATCCTGTTCTGAACTGGTAGTCGTATTATCACTGCATCTGAAAATAAAAATAATAGAATTTATCAGAACAATGGAAAAAATCAAATTTTTTGAATAACTCATTTTATATATCCAATAAAAAATTATGTAAAACAACTATGTCCCATTTGTAATCCTGAGAGTATAGTTATTACAAGTTGCTGTAGCGCCTGTCCTTCTGTAAACCTTTATATAATAAGTTGCTGAATAGTCATGGCAACAGTTGTTGGTAAAATCATTGCTGATGCAACTTGCCGTACATGGATTTTCTCCTTCATTCTTACCATTGCTATCCACATCCTGTCTAAAATTAACTGTAAATTCGTATTTAACATCGTTTGAGCAGACCTTGTGATTATTATCAACTACATCCTTATATACCTCAAACTGAAATTCACATGTATCAGGTGAGAGAGGATTACATCCCACTATCTCTACAATGAAATCAAAATTGTTATAACCTGATGTTGCTACATCCTCTGCATATACTTTATACCAATCTTCATCTGTTGATGGGACTATATTCTTACCAGTAACCTCCACATACTGTTTACTGGCATCCTGTAATGTCCCAAGGTCTATTGCTGTTGCTGAACTATTGCCAAGATCATTCCTATCATTGTCATCCTGTCTGCACTCACAACCATCGCTATAAACTCCATTTACATCATAATAGGTACTGACGCACGCTGTGATTTTACATGCTGAAGACTGACAGGCTACTGACGAGGCATTTGCCGGAATATTACAGATTACTCCACAATCTCCACAATTATTTACATCATTTGTTGTGTTTGTTTCACAGCCATCAGCATATCCGTTTTTGCAATCTTTGTATCCCGTATTACAGGAGGCAATAGCGCAAGTACCATTAGAGCAGGTTCCAGTTCCATTAGCAACAGAA
>JBBISZ010000190.1:0-5495 GCA_037441045.1 Deltaproteobacteria bacterium
GTGAGAGTGCGAGGGTCAGATACTTCCCGATAAAGATACCTGTGAGGGTGTAAATGTCGGTGGTCTCCCAATTGATGGAGACTGTGACGGCAAAGCAGACCCTTCTATTGTAAATTCCTGTGGATGGTGTGGGCCAGAGCCAAAAGAGATATGCCTAAACGGTATTGATGACAACTGCAACAAGCAGGTGGATGAGGGGTGCGATTGCAATGCCGATTGTGAATGTAGCGGTGGAAACTGCGAATGCAAACCGAGAACAAACCAGCCCTGTTACGATGGTCCTATAGGGACTATGGGAGTTGGTGAGTGCAGGCAAGGGCTACACGATTGTGTGCAGGCTGGAAATACATGGCAGTGGACTGAGTGCAAAGGTCAGGTATTGCCCACAAAAGAGGCATGTGGAGACGGCAAAGACAATGACTGTGATGGAGTCGTGGACAACGGGTGCGGACAGAGTGGAGGGGACTGCAAGGACGGAGAGACCAGATCCTGCTACGACGGTCCTTCAGGGGCCGCAGGAGTAGGAATATGTAAGAAGGGTATCGAGGTCTGCAACGGTGGAAAATGGACCGGGATATGCGTGGGGGCTGTAAAGCCTGAGGCTTCTGAAAAGTGTGGAGATGGGCTGGACAACAATTGCAATGGTGAGGTGGATGAGAGATGTGGATGCAACGGTAAGAGTGAGCAGGAGTGTTTCAGAGGACCATCTGATGCGGTATTTAATGAGAAGAGTATCTGCAAGAAGGGGAAGCAGGTCTGTATAAACAATGAGTATTGGGGAGAGTGCGAAGGTGATGTACTTGGAAGTGTGGAGATATGCGGAAACAGTATGGATGATGATTGTGATGGGATTGTAGACAACGGTTGTGCCTGTAAAGACGGGGAGCAGAAGAGCTGTTATAGTGGAGATCCACTTACAAGGCACAAAGGGGTATGTCAGGATGGAGTATCTATATGCTCTGGTGGAGTATGGGGGGAGTGCACCGGAGAAGTTCTGCCTGGCAAAGAGACATGTGGAGATAGTCTGGACAATGATTGTAATGGGCTGACCGATGAGAATGTCAATGCCTGCGGAAAGTGCGATGACTCCTGTTACACCAAAGATTATAACAAACCCGGAGATTGTAATTATCCCGACAGAACCTGTGATTCAGTTGAGGCAGATCCTAACAATCCCAACGCCATAACGCTATCAGAGAAGGCTCTACCCAAGACCCCGTTTATTTATATATCTGTTACAGCAAAAAATCAGGTTGCAAAACTTGATACCAGCACCGGACAGAAACTCTGGCAAAAACCCTCATACGGGACATATCCATCCCGAACTGCTGTGGCATTTGATTATTCTGTCTGGGTAGGGAATAGAGGATTTTCAAACCCCTCAAGTCCTGATGCGTCAAACCTCGTCCATCTTGACCTGGATGGTAATTTAATATGCAGGGCGGACGCAGTAGGGACATCAAGTGCAGGAGTAAGGGGAGTAGCAATAGATGCCGAAGGTTATGTGTGGGCCGGTATCTGGGACACTGGAAAATTGTACAAGGTTCACCCTTCAAAGGTGGATAATACAAAGAATCCACCCAGATGCGAGGTGGTAGGAATTTATGATACAGGAGTAAAAATCTACGGACTTGCTATTGATGGATCTGGTTATCTATGGACCGCAAGTCCTGAAAAGAAGGCAAAGGTGGATACAAAGACCGGTCAGGTTGTTCAGTACTATACCGATTCTGTATTTTATGGAGTAGCGGTAGATAAGAATGACAATGTATGGTACGGAGGATGGGGAGGGGGTGGACAAATTCATATGATTGACACAAAGACAGGACAGGTAAAAAACTCATCGAGTGGTACAGGTTATACAGCAGTGACTGTTCATCCTGATGACAACTCCGTCTGGGGCTCAGGTTATGGAAATAATACTATTGTGAAAATTGATAATGCCTCCGGCAGCATACTCTGCAAACAGAATATTCCTTCTGGGTATGGCAGCAATCCTCACGGTATAGCGGTTGCTGCAGATGGGAGAGTCTGGATGCCTTTGAGATATGGAGGTTATGCGCTGGTGTATGATAAGAACTGCAACTTTATTACTGCTTATGAAGTAGACAAAGGTCAGGAGCTTTATACATATTCTGATATGACAGGTATGCAGCTCGGTTCAATTACAGCCAAAGGTGGACACTGGATACAGAATTTTGATACAGGATACTCAAATCCGCAGTACTATAGCGTAGAGTGGAAATCGGTAGAACCACAGGGAACCGGTGTTGAGGTTCAGGTCAGAGCGGCAAAGACCGCTGGCGAACTCCAGACAAATCCAACTCAGTGGTGTGGTCCATTTACCAAATCCCCTGCTGACCTTACAGGCTGTCCATTCCTGAATGGAAATAGATGGTTGCAGGTAGATTTCAGGCTCTGGACCACTCAGAATGGTGTGAAACCCTCTGTATCTGATGTTCAGGTCAACTGGTCGAGACCATAGTCAACAGTCCACAGGTAATTGGGAAGTGGGAAATAGGAAGTGGAAAGTGAGAAATGAGAAGTAGGAAATGGGAAGTGGGAAGGGAGGGGTATATTTATTTTAATTATTTTGCGAAAACACATTATTTTCAAAGAGATTATTTTTGAGGAACGCCAATCCATTGATCTCTAATGGAAAAATATCATAATCTAATTAGACATGAATATCTCAATATATTATATAATTCTTTTATATCAAATAACATCAGACTGGTATTATTATGGGGACAGGAGGAGCCACCACTTTCAGATAGATTTTATAACTTAAATCCAAGAATATCATATTGTGAGACTTCTAAATTAAGATTGAATATATCAACGGGCAGGTTTGTTAATTTTGTTAATGATGGATTAAAAAGGGATTATTATTTCACATATAAGTTGGCACATGAAAATAAACATGACGAAGATTTTAGAAATAATTGGTTTGAGTCAGGGGCTTATAAAGTATTTAGTAAAATTATTTTCGGATAGTGATAATGGAGTGAGGTATTGGTCAATAAAAACAGTTGATAAGATAGGAGTGCTATAAAACATTTTGAAAAAATTACCGTGAAACAAGAATAAATATGAGAAAGTAAGGAATATAACTGAAGCAAATATAAAGGAATTTAATGGGATAAAAAAAATGATTTTTAATTGAGTAAAGTAGGTATATCACTCCTCGCTCTGTTTTATGAAAATCCTTTTTATTCTGTTTAGTTACGCTTTATTGAAATAAGATTCTCAGAAAGTAATAAAATCTTTGATTTTGCCATTCTAAATTTTTTAAAGAAAATCTGGTCTCTATTTTTCTAGATACAATTCCCTGATATTATCCAGCATAATCTTTGTATGTTTTACTCCAACACTGCGAGTCTCTTCATAATGGTCCCCGGCTGCAGATGTAAAATAAGGATAATCCTCAGAGAGCTTAAAATCATATTCAGGTATAATATATCCAAGAAAATCATTACCGAGTCCAGCAATCAGCTTTACCCTGCCTTTCATTATATCCCTGATATATGGACCTGCTGGCGCTTTTGATAAATCGGGCGGATAATTATTGGACGGTTCTATAATTGGATGCCCAAAGGAGTAATCATAAGGCTCTCTATATCCACCTACTGCAAGTTCTGGAAAGAGTTCCCCTGGTACGGATTGAATATTGATATCTCCAATCTGTTTTGTGACGACCTCTGTCTCTATCTCAACATTGTCAATGTAAGTCTCTTTTTCTGGATCTATCTTCCATTTTGGTCTGTCGCGCAACCAGCCGAGATCGAACATCATCCAGAAAAATTTATTCTCAAGAGGGAATCTATACTCTTTTCTTATGTTGAAAATATCTGTATCATTAAGATATTCTGCATCCATTGATATCTCATAAACCTTCCTCGCTATATTCTCACCGACTCTTTTTAATGCCTTAAATGAATTTTCCTGAATCTTCTTCCCATCATCATCATACACATCCATATGCAGATCTGTTATCATTCCTCCCTGCGGACCCTGAATAAAGAATGCCATACCTCCAGATGCTGGAATCGGATTCTTACCCTCAGATATCCCATTTTCTATCGCCTCACACATATAGTAAACATAGTCAGAACTTATAAGATTGCTCTTCCCCGCAAGCCCTTCAGGATGAGAACCCCAGTTTACAAGCGTTGCAATCCTCTCCCCTTTTAAATCTTCAAATATGACAACCGACATATTATCGTCAATTATAAATGGATCTCTGAGATCAGTTGCCATCTGTTCAATTCCCACTCGTTTTGTAATTGCCCTCACCCTCCCTATTTCCATTGAGACACCTGCATCCACAATTGCATCCAGAGTCTTACCCACAACATCTTTTATATACTCTTCATCTGCACCCGATTGCCAGAGTACCTCACCAAAGGGATCCTGCGGTCCCCACATACCTATTGTATCTATGCTCGAATGGGTATGAGCACTTACAACAAGCACCTCTCCTATCCCTAAAGAAGGTGCTCTCTCTTGGAGTAACCTCCTTATCCTGTCCACATCACTCTTGAAAAACCCAATCAGATCCATAGTTACTATTGCCACGGTCTTTGAAGCCTTTCGCAACACTATCGCCCTGACTGTTATGTCATCATTAATACCAAGCATGGGAGTTGAAGCTGAATAGCCAGCCAGCCAGTACCCCTGAAATTTCCCATCTCCTTCCGAGCCATCAGCATCGGGTGCCACATATTCTGGATCATCCGGACATATTCTGTCTGTCCCGCAGTCATAGAAAAAGTCGGTCTTCCATTTTTTGGAGAGACTCTTCCACTTCTCAAGATCAATACTTCCACAGTTTCCCGGACCATCAAACTCGGGACAATATGAATTATTACTCAACAACTCCCTTTTTACAAGTTCATACTTCTGTGGAGATATATTCCTCTTCGCAACACCTATACAGATGAGATCGCTATCAAAAGTATCACAGTCCGAATGCGGTCCAGAGATAACATCCTGTGATGTATCCTCTATACTGAAGACATCAATCAATGATACATCAACATCAGAATCTGTGGAGTTATAAATAATTTCATTATTCAGACAGGAAAAAGAAATAATCAATAAAGCAAACAACAAAAAAAGATTTTTTAACATAAATCACCCTTAAATGTTTCTAAAAACAATTGAAATGAATAATAAAATGTTTGTTAAAGTCATAATATTATGATACTTTACCTGATTATCATAATCAAGAAATTTAAGAGATCTCCGAAGATTAAGATTTGAAACTCTTTTCAAACATTAAAAAATTTAATAACGATACCTCAAAAACAATCAAACTTATAGATACTCCGTAAAAACCTTTTATAAACAATCTTAGAACATTTGAAATGTAGAAGAAATTGTCACGGGAGTATTTTTTAACATTTTTAAAACAATCTATCAGAAGAAATTCATCCATTGTGGTTCCAATTTTAAAATGTCACACTTAATTCCAAATTTAAAATGTCACATTT
>JBBISZ010000191.1:0-5492 GCA_037441045.1 Deltaproteobacteria bacterium
AAAAATAGGCGGGTTTTAGCTCGGGCAACGAGATTCCACAATTTATACAGGCATACCTCTCAGAGAATATTCGGGATACCTTCTCATCCGGGATCTCCACCTTTACAACACCTTTTGTAAGATTTAGAGATACCTCCACTGCATCTGTGATCCTCCCCTTTTCTTTAACATCCACCACCAATCTATCTATCCTTACATCCAGATCATGTTTCTTATTTTTATTTAAGACTATCTCTTCATCAAGGTCGTATTCTATACCATCTATTCTGATGCTGGAGTATCCACCCTTTTTATACGACATCAGTTCCTTTCTAAATTCACCCTTCTGTCCCATCACAACAGGTCCATAGATGACAACTGACCTGCCAATCGCGAGTGTCATTATCTGATCTACAATCTCCTGAACAGACTGTCTCGAGATCTCTCGTCCACATCTATGACAGTGAACCTTTCCAATGGATGAAAATAGCAACCTTAGATAATCATAGATCTCTGTTACAGTACCCACAGTAGAACGCGGATTATGACTGAGCGTCCTCTGCTCTATTGAGATAGCAGGCGAGAGACCATCTATAAAATCCACATCGGGCTTTTTTAGCCTCTCCAGAAACTGCCTGGCATAGGCTGATAAGGACTCTATGTATCTCCTCTGTCCTTCTGCATATATAGTATCAAATGCGAGCGAGGACTTCCCGGACCCGGACACACCCGTAATAATAACAAGTCTGTTCTTCTCGAAAGAGAGGTCAATATTCTTTAGGTTGTGCTCTCTTGCTCCTCTTATTTTCAGTATTTCCATACAATTGGTCTCGGAACTCTTATGGCAATCTTCCTTGCAATCTCAAAAGAGAGAAGTGCTCCTCTATAATCTGCTGTTCCCTTGCCTGCAATTTCAAAGGCTGTCCCGTGTGCTGGAGAGGTTCTTATTACTGGCAACCCCAGCGTAATATTTACAGAACTGGCTATACCGTATAGTTTCACAGGAATGAGTGCCTGGTCATGATACATTGCTAGTATTGCTTTATATTTACCATTGAACGCCCTGTAAAATATTGAATCCGCGGCAAAAGGTCCACTTGCAGGAATACCCTCATTTTTTGCCTCATTTATTGCAGGCTCAATAATATTCTGCTCCTCTTTACCCAGCAATCCACCTTCGCCGGCGTGCGGATTTAAACCACAGACGGCTATAGAAGGGTCATCTATCCTGAACAACTGAGTCATAGCGAAGTGGAGCATTTTTATATTGCGAAGTATATCATCTTTTTTTATTGCCCCGCTAACCTGCGCAAGGGGGATATGTGTGGTATTGAGTGCCACAAGCGGCTTTCGGGCTATATAGAATAACATCTGCACAAAGTTTAGATCAAACATTCTCTTGAACAGATCTGTATGCCCTGGTATATCAAGCCCCTCTCTGACCAGGCCTATCTTTGAAATAGGCATTGTTACAATACCTGAGATTTTATATGTATTTAGATTGTTTACCATCTCTTTTAAGAACTCCACCTGGACAATATTACCTGCCTCAGAAGGTTCACCTGGAGTAAAATCATCATCTTTCAAATTTCCAATATCTGCAATACCCACTCTGGAACTCTTAATGAGCTCCATAAATTCAGCCCCCTCTTCGAGAATAGATGAATAGAACTCAAGTACCTTCCTGTTACCAAATACAATTACCTTTGTATCCTTTGCTTTTTTCAAAAAACGAACAACTGATTTGATAAGAATCTCAGGTCCAACACCTGATGGATTTCCCATTGTTGCAGCCAGTATCAGACTCATAATAACCTCACAATATTATTTTAGATTGATGTAGATGGTATATTTTTTCTTCAAAGAATCTATTACCAGTGAATACTGTTTCATTATCTCTCTTTCAAATAGCATCTTCTTGATATCCTCTCTTGCCTCAGAGAAGTCCTTTATCTCAGACTGAACAACCTTATTCAGACGAAAGAAATAATAACCTTCGGAAGACTTGATCTCAGAAGACACCTCACCCTCTTTCAACTTGAAAATAGCCTTCTCCAGATCCTCTCTCAAATCACCCGGGGAGATCCTGCCCAGATGTCCACCATTCTGTGCAGAGGGGTCATCGGAATACTCCTTTGCCAACCCTGAAAAATCCCTCCCCTTTGCAATCTCCTCCTTTACCTTATTTAGTCTATCCTGTACTGTTGAACCATCAGATCGAGTCTTGATAGTTGAAATAAAAATCATGGAGATGTCATAGTCTTTTTTATTCTTCTCTTTTGCAAATTCCTGATTGTAAAAAAGTTTTGCGTCCTCATCGGTAATCTTGACCCTTGAACGAATCCTTATTGCAATAAACTTATTCTTCCTTACCTGCCTTCTCATCTCATCTTTATATTTTTCATACGAGAGCCCCTCTTTTGAGAGAAGCTTCATAAAATCCTCTTCTGAGATTCCCCTCTGTTTGCGGATATCGTCAATAGTAGCCTTGAGCTCAGCCTCTGTAACATCCTGCCCCATCTTCTTGAGTTCCATCTGGATCAATCTGTCTTCAATCAGTTCATTTAATACATTTTGATAGAATTTTGCCACCTTTGGATCATTTTCATTGTACTCAACCCTATTCCCTGTCAAGAGTTCCACCTTTTGAGAGAGATCTGAAAGGAGAATTACCTCATTTTCTATCCTTGCAGCAATCCTGTCCACAAGCGATTCTTTACTCTGCTGCAAAACAATAAGACTCAATAAAATCAGATTTAGCATCTCTTCTCCTGTTCTTTGCTAATTTATCTTATCAAGCATTTCTTCGTTTATGATTATTTTATGATCAGATCTCAAGCCTCTGAGGAGCCTGTTGTATTCTTCCTCCCTGAAATCATCCAGAAGTTTTAGTTCTATCTTATTTTTAACATCCTCAAACTGTTGTTCCTTTTCAGGTTGATATTTTATAAGCCTGTATATTCTATATCCTTCCTGGGACTCCACGATATCTGATGTCTCAGACTCTTTTAGTCTCCTGCACCATTTCAGGAAATGTTCATCAATTGAGTTATCGGGAAGAAACCCCAGATCTCCACCATTAATTGCCTCAGGAGATACAGAATACTGTCTTGCCAGATCCTCAAACAGGCTGCCCTTTTTTAGTTTTAGCAATATATTCTGCGCCTCATCTCTTGTCTTTACTATGATCTGACGCATTCTACACATTGGTAATGTCTTAAATTCATCTCTATGCGAATTGTAATACGCCCTTAACTCCTCCTCTGAAAATTTCTTTGACCTGATGAGAGAATTAATTAGTTCCTCAATCGCAAATCTTCTAATAATCTTCTCTCTTAAACTCTTCTCAGTAAGCATCAGTGATGATAGATATGTGTTAAATGTAAGCTCAGTATGTCCATCCTTCATCTCCTCTATCTCTTTATCCACCAGACTCATATCGGGGCGAATTCCCATCTTCTGAGCCTCAAGATAGAGTAACTCCTCATTAACATACCTGATCAGGAAATATCGCTTCAATTCTTTCTGTTGATCGCTGTTTGAGGAGGTGGAGATGTCAGCACTTATCTTGAATCTATTATAATCAAAAAGGAGTTCTTCAAATCCATACTCCTTATCATCTATAGAAAATATAAACTCTCTTCTCTGACTCTTCTCCTCTCTTGTACAAAAAGTGAATGAGAATACCAGCAACAATACTACCATTGATAGATTATATCTCGGTATAAATTTATCAAAAAGAGTCATTAAAACTTATTTTTTTACAGGCGGCATTACCTGCTTCGGCTGAGTCTCTAAATTCCCCGTTGGGGGTGGCAGATCAACCTTTATCTTTGACAGGTTCTCTTCCATTACAGACACATTATACTTTTTCTTTAATGAATCAATCCAATCCTCCAGAGCCTTCTGTCTCTTCTCGCTATAAAGCCTCATCCTGATGGTCTCTTTTACATCATCCAGAGATCTGTTTATGGCGTGGCGTCTCCCCCTCAATTTAATTATATAAAAGCCGTCTTTTGTCTCCACAGGCTGCGGTGTTATATCATTTATGGATTTCAGTCCAAATGCTGCATTCGCAAAAGTCTCTCCATATTTAGCCTTCAGTTCATCCATTGTCATATATGCCAGTTCCCCTCCTCTCACCTTCAGATCATCATCCTCACACTTTGATTTTACCAGATTGAAGAAATATGTATCATCATCTTTGTGATCATTAATATCCTTTAGATACTTTTCAGCCTCTTTTCTCTTTGCTGCTCTCTGCTTTGGATCATCCCCTGCCTTTACAAAGAAGACCCTCACATACACAGCCTCAGGCTTATTATAATCCTGAATATTCTGTTCGTAGTGTTTCTTAATATCCTCATCCGTCACCAGTTCCTGCTTCTTCTTTTCATCAAACTCCTTCGATATCATCTTTGAAATAGAATCTGACTTCATCCTGTCCAGCACATCCGGATCCTTATCGTAACCGAGCCTCTGAGCCTCCAGAAACAGGACCTCCTGTCTGACAATATTGTTGAGGTATTCTTTGAGTTTTTCCCTGTCTGAATATCTGGCCCTTAAAAATGGATTCTGTTTATTAATCCTGTTTTGAAAATCATCCACAGTAATTTTTGTATTCCCCATTCTGGCTATTGGTTCAGATCTGGAAGACTTTGAACTATCAACCCCTGTCTGGCAGGCAAAAAATAAAAAGAAAATAGACAAAGAAAGCATCAGCCTTTTCATCTCAAACCTCCTTAAAAAATACATGGGCGAGGAGGGACTTGAACCCTCACAAGGGGGTGCCTCACCAGATTTTGAGTCTGGCGCGTCTGCCATTCCGCCACTCGCCCGAAAATGCGGTGTGATATTAGTTATAAACTTACAAAATGTCAAGGATAACAGATGCCTTATTGTAAATACCTTGACAGAGAGCGTCCTCTGTAATATTTAGTTAATCGAAAAACCTTTGAGAGGAAATCTCTTTTGAGAAGAAACAAATATTCTCATCGTCCAGAAACCAATCTCATATATCTGTTTTATATGTACATCAATCTCAATCCCATTAGATAGATATGGAAAGGGAGATTTTATTTTGCATAACCGCTGTTCAGATGGGAATCGTAGAACCATCTGTTCTAAAGGAGATTGGAAAAGATCTATCACTCAAGAAGATAAAATCTGCAAGGGCTGAACTGATCCGAAGGGCATCTATACCTCAGGACAAGATAAAAACTATTGAGCAGGCAGTGGACATAACTGCATCTGTGCATCAACACAACTACAAAAAAATTCTATCAAATGACCTGATGAAGAAACTCATAAAAGAGGCATTTGGTAATTCCATAGATATAAGCAATGAAGGTGAGGTCAGACCATCATACCCACGGATAAACATTGAACAGAATGACATTGGTATTCACAGGATTACGGATGAGTCACCTCAAAGATATGAGACCCTTAAAGAGATCGGTAGCGGCGGCATCGGGAAGGTTCTACTCTCATTTGATCGTCACATTGGACGAAAC
>JBBISZ010000192.1:0-1655 GCA_037441045.1 Deltaproteobacteria bacterium
ATGGAGATACTGATTCGGGGACTTTTGTAAATGGCCTTTTGAATTCTGTGTATGAGGAAAACAGGTAGTGGAGATTATCTTTGTAAGACTATCAAAGAAGAATATAGTCAAAAATCGATATTCGCTGATTGTGTGTTTTTATTTTGAAGATGATAGACCACTTAATAGACTTGCAGGGATTATTGACTGGAAGGTGGACTGTTTTTTATCCCGACTCATAAAAGATAAGAAATTATATGGGAATGAGAGCGAGGTAATTCTCTTTGCCTCAGATGAAAGATTTGGGCATACCCCCATTTTGATCTGCGGTATGGGGCGGAAGAGGTTTTTATCTCTCGGCACAATTAAACAGGTGGCAGATAGTGTACTGAATCGTATAGATAATATGAAAATAGATAATTTTGCTTTTGCCCTTCCTGATTTTTCTGATACAAACGTGGAATGGCTGGACGGGTTTAATATGTTTATTGAGAGATTCACAAGATCTGAAAATATTGAGAGGATATTTTTATTTGAGGATAAGGATAAAGAGTTATTGTTTAGAGGTAACCTTCAGGATTCATTTAAGCGAAGATTTACTTTTTTAACAGAGGAGGAATTGAGATGAAGAGATATTTGTTGGTTGTTATTGTCCTGCTGTATGCGATGAATGTTTATAGCAGTGATTTTGTGGATACCCGAGTATCCTTTATTTTGAGCAATGACAATATTCTTGTTGGTCCCGGTGAGACAAACCCATCCAATCCCGGGACAAGATTCGGTAGTGCCTCCAGCGGAAATACCTTCTTTTATGACAACTATGAAACCCGTTATACAGGATATGAGACGCTCTCTCATCTGGTGCTATACAAGAAGATGCCTTCCTATTTTGATGGTCTTTCAACCGAGGCATCACTGGCACTTCTGATTATAATTCTTGGGGAATATTCGGTGGGCTTTGGAGATTCGGGTTCATATATCAGACTTACATATGCCTTTGATAATGAGGAGAATTCAAAACAGAATCTACAACTGACATTATTCCCATATTCTTCAGACAGGTTTAGACTCGGATATTCATATCAGATCTCATGGGGTGGCTCAGATATCTTCCCCAAGCAGGATCCCGATATAAACAAGAAGAATCCTGTTCCTGGTATTAAATTGCAGTTGAACTATAATGATTTTTATAGTTTTTTTGGTGCAAAATCCTCGCTGCTGCAGAGGAAGAGAGATATAAATGACCCGACAGAACTTGAGGCTTACTGGGGTTTTCTGGGAGGTGGAGGATGGGATAATGGGTTTGCAAGGGCAGAGATAAATGTTGGATTCTTCAGAAGAGGGCTCAATCCCAACAATTCTGTAATAGGAGATTCAGTAGATTCTGCGGGAGTATCTATACAACTGGGATTACACAGAGGCTTGAATATTGGAAAATCTATAGATTTTGCATTATATAAGAATGACCCGAATGAGATAGTGAACTTCTTCAAACCCGAACAGTATGGGACAGGACTCTCATGGGTTATAGCAACAGAGTTTACAAATATATTTACAAGATTGGAGGATGCCAACAGTCCGGGCAGTACAGTATATCAGAGAGCTATTGCCGGTGATGTAAATCTAAAGTTAAAGTACAATTATACGCGTTTTGGCATAGATGCCGTATATAAGGA
>JBBISZ010000192.1:1713-2390 GCA_037441045.1 Deltaproteobacteria bacterium
CCTTATCAGAGTATATCAAGGGAGCTCACAACTTCTCCCGCTATCTTTTATGCAGTCTATCTGGATCACCATCTGCCAGCCCTGCACCTGACTCCGGGTATATCCTTTGGCATGGAGTGGCCTGCATACTTCAAAGATAAATCGAATACAGTTACAGTTGTAAGAGATTTGTCCAATAGAAATTCGTTGAGGACAAATGATGAAGTTACACCTATTATTGCAACCAAACTCTCATCCAAACTGGATCTTTCTGAGATGCTTGCTATGATACTGGAACTCAGATTCCAGATTGACAACAATATGACTACATTCAAGCAGGATATCAATGGAGATGTTATAATTGATTATACAGAGCCATATCTCTTTGGCTTCAACCTCGTATTTCAGGGGAGGTTCTGATAGTTGTTGAAAAGAGTACTCGTCCTTTTCCTGGGAAATATATTGAGGGCTGATGATGGGGTGGGTATAGAACTCTTAAAGAGGATCTCAAAGCGAGACCTGCCTGAAAATGTGGTACTTCAGGAGGGATCTACAGGAGGTATGCTACTTCTGGGTATCATTGAGAATTATGATACTGTCATTATTGTAGATGCCGCCGATGTCTGTAAAGACAGGAAGGATATAATAATATTTAATTACAGAGATTATGAAAATACACAGGGGGATGAGATTTCACT
>JBBISZ010000192.1:2400-5489 GCA_037441045.1 Deltaproteobacteria bacterium
AGGAAGCATAATAAAGTTCAATTCAATGCTCGGTGAAAAGATACCTGAGATTGTCTTTTTTGGAATCCCTGTTGTAGATCTGAGTGAGAGAATAGGTCTGAGCAGGGAGATACAGGAGTCACTGGACGATATAGAGGAAAGGCTCTATAAGTTTATACTTGAGACTTCCTGCCCACAGATGTAAATATTTGACAGAAGGTCAGATTAATATTATTTTTGCCTTATGGATTATAATGCAGAGATTACAAAACTCGAAAACATGATTGAGGCACTAAAGAAGAAGTATGAACTCTTCTTTTTTGGTATGGAGAAGAAGCCTCCATCTGCCGAAAGGGATCAGGTAGACAGAAAGGTAAGGGAGCTATTAAACGCCTTTATTACCAATACGGGACAGAAGTATAGATTGCAGAGTGTGGTGGGGAAATACAACAGTTATCAGAGATACTGGGATAGGATATTGCAGCAGATCGAAGAGGGTACTTATCAGAGAGAGCTCTTAAAACGCCGCATAATTCAGAAAGAGTTTGCACAATCTCAATACAAAAAGACTACTTACGAAATAGGTAATGAAGATAATGTGTCAGAATCTCAAAAGACAAATTCTACGAGTTCTACGGTAAATGAAGGTAAAGTAAAGGAGCTATTTGAGTCCTATTTGCAGGTCAAACAGACTCTCGGAGAGAGTGTGAACAATCTTTCCTACGATTCATTTAAGAGATCCCTTGAGAAACAGATTCCTCAATTAAAAGAGAAATATAAGACTGATGCAATTGAATTCAAGGTCTCAATAAAGGGCGGTAAGGCAACCATAAAGGCAGTTCCATTAAATAAAGATAAAGAGGAGTAGGGGCTATTTTCAAAGATTAGATAGCATCCCTTATAATTTGTGCAATCTTATGCGGGTCTTTAAATAGATATGCTGATATACCAATACCCTTTGCAGCCTCTATATATTTGACGATATCATCTGTATAAAATATCTCATCAGGAGAACATCCTGCGATTTTTATTGTCTCTTCATATATCCTTATATCAGGCTTTCTGAAACCGACCTTGTATGATAATACACAGTGGTCAAAGTATTTTAATACAGAATATTTTTTTAAAATATATTCAAAGTGCATTTCATTGGTGTTGCTGAGAAGCATCAGTGGGAATTTCTTTTCTTTTATGTCTTTAATAATGTCAACAATTTCACTGTATGGTTCAAAAAATATGTCACAAAATATTTCTCTCAGAAGATCATTTTCTATATCAAGTTGAAATCTATCTTTTAATCTTCTGATGAAATCTGTAGTTGAGATTCTCCCTTCTTCATAGAGATGTTCAATATCTTCTAATCTGTATAAAAAATTGTGGATATTCTCACCAGAATATATGTCCTTTATTTTCGAAAACTCTATAAGTCGTCTGGCTATAGGGTGATGGTCAAAAGGGATTATTACATTGCCAAGGTCAAATACGAATGTCCTGAATCTCATTTCTTGATAGATGATGTAGGTAATATTGAGAAGAGGGATTTGAGGTCATCATCATTAAACTGGATACCTCCGCCAAAGAAATAGTCCCTTGACATATTAGGGGAGTCTTTGCGATAGTTGAATATATCATCTACTCCTGTTGAGACATAAATATAGTCGTTGAGTGCTATCATGGCAGTAACCCTTACTCTTGGATTCTTACCCGGAAATGCGAGTTCGAAGATATCGGTCTTAAATTTCAGTCTCTGCTGAAATAGGTCTATGTCCATTCCACTTCCACCTGTACTTTCAATTATACCTATTCTTAGAGTTAAGAAATCAAACCGTTTGGCAAATTCAAGAGAGAGTTTGAGTTTGTTGGGAGGGCTATTAATAGTCTCCTGTCTCTCAACCTCCTCATAGGAGTCCCCACTCTTCCTCTTGATAGAGGTATAGGACTGGACTACATCCCCCCTCGGATCATCTATGAGTTCAATCAGGTAAAATTTGTCCTCTTTGGGCTGGAGTTTTACAGAGAAGAAGGATTTGGAGACCTTTTGAAAATAACTATATTCATCTCTGATATTAATATTGATCTGCAATCTTGAGACCTGTTGTACATATTCTGAGATTCCATCTGCTGTCTCCTCAAGGGATTTGATGATTTTATCATCTTTTAATAATTTCCCGGCTGTCCCCTCGCCTTTTTCAATAGACTCAGTTACCTTTTCAATATTGGTAAGAGACCTATCCAATTTCTGCATAATCTTCTTAAAATCCGCAACACCTTCTGAGAGCTCCCCCTCCTTTTTACCTATTATCCCCTGAATATTATTTACAAGGAGTTTTGTATCGTGTGTAAGTTCTTTTATATTTTTTATTGCATCTATAACATCTGCCTGTGTTCCTGAAGATATTACTCTGAGGTTTTTGGAAACCTCCTCAATATTTGACATAATAGTATGAAGACTTTCTGTGTTTTGCATCAGGAGTTCAGATACCTGTTTTGAGATCTTCTGAGTCTCATTTACTATTTCCTGCATTGAACCCTGACCTTCTTTGCTACCAAATACCTCAGATAGAGATTTTGTGACCAGTCTTATGTCCTGAGTTATTACATTCAAGGATTCAAAGATGTCTTCAACCTTTATGGGCTTTATCACTTTTGCTATTTCATCATTGTTTTTCAATGTAGGATAATCAGGGGTGCCAGGGTTGATCTCTATGTAATAATCTCCAAGGATAGAAGATGAACGCTTGGTAATTGTAGCATTTGAGTATATTGTAATCCTGTTATCAATACGAAGAAGCAGCCTTGCCTTTGTGCCTTCGAGTCTTATTCCATCGATATTTCCTATCTGAACGCCCGCTATCACAACTTTTGTCTTCGATACAATACCTGTTGTGTCATCCAGCAGTGCAGAGAGTATATAACTATTGGTCTCATTGTATCTATTTTTGGAAATGTTGCTGATAAATAACATTATCAGGATTAAGACAACAGCGGATATCAGTCCTACTTTGATAGGGGTTATTATCTTATTGCTCATAACTTACACCTTCTTAAACCATGTAGAGAGGAACTTTTTAAGATTCTCTTCATCAGACTCTTTTACCACCGATGGCGAT
>JBBISZ010000193.1:0-5474 GCA_037441045.1 Deltaproteobacteria bacterium
CTTTATAAATGTGACATTTTAAAATTGGAATTAAGTGTGACATTTTAAAATTGGAACCACAACTAAAATTTGAATAAAAACTTAATTCTTGACAAATGCGGCGATTTTTAATAATAATCACCTTCCCTCTGTGAGCGGGCGTAACTCAGCGGCTAGAGTGTCACCTTGCCAAGGTGAAAGTCGCGGGTTCAAATCCCGTCGCCCGCTCCATTTTCATAAAAGGGTGAGGGCTTGACAAATTATAAAAAATTTATATATTTTGCAACGGTTGGATATGAATTGATATGAAGATGCACGGCAAAACAATGAACAATGTTAATAACAATGCTAACAATAATGATATAATACTAAAAAACTATGCTGATGAGATGAGGGCTTTTTATGATTTTTATATAGATTTTGTGGTAGATAACGGGGGAGTAAATTTTTTTAATGAATATCTTAATATTACAAACTGGTGTGAAGATCCAGAATTAGTTAATATGGCTATTATAGATATTAAAATTAATAAGAACCTTATGAAACCATGATGTTTCATATGCATCTAAAAATATGGAGGTAGATGAGTATGATAAACACCATGGAAGTCTATGACAGCAGCCTTGATTCTTATTTGAGAGATGTTAGAAAATACCCGCTACTTTCTCCCGAAGAAGAGTATAGTCTTGCCAAAAGATATAAGGAAAAGGGAGATTTAGAGGCTGCAAAGAAGCTTATTACCTCGAATCTCAGATTTGTTGTAAAAGTTGCACTTGAATATATTCATTACAATGTTAAGCTTTCTGATCTAATTCAGGAAGGTAATATCGGTCTTATGAAGGCACTTACCAAATATGATCCAGATAAGGGGTATAGATTTATATCTTATGCTATTTGGTGGATCAGGGCTTATATTCAGTCTTTTATTCTCAAGATGAGGAGCCTGGTTAAGATAGGTACAACGCAGGCTCAGAGAAAGCTTTTTTATGCGCTTTCAAAGACTAAGAGAGAGATACTGAAACTATCCGGTAAAAGTTCTGATGAAAATATAAATGATCAGGAGATGCTTCTGATATCCGAAAAGCTTGGGGTGAAGGCAAAAGATGTAAGAGAAATGGAGAAGAGGCTCAGTAATACTGACCTTTCATTTGATGCTACTATTTCCGAGAATGATGATAGAACACTTCTTGAGAAGATTGCTACCGACGAGGTGAGTCAGGAAGAGAGAATTATCAAAGAGGAAGAGGAGAATATAATAAGATCGAGATTGACCAGATTCCTTGAAAAGGCGAATGAAAAAGAGAGATATATTGTCTACAATAGATTGATGAGCGACAACCCCAGGACTCTTGAAGAGATTGGAGAGACATTCGGTATTACCAGAGAACGTGTCAGGCAGATTGAAGAGAGGCTAAAAGAGAAGCTTAAAAAAGAGTTTTATGATCTTAGAGCCGATATAGCCTGAAAATCAATTATCAGTAACTAAACCCATCGCAAATACTATCACATGGATATTGGGCATTGCATGTAGCAATACAAGCTTTGTATTTTTCATCTGAATCCGTTGGGCATTGCTTTATACAATCATTTTTGGCGTTATTACAGTCTTCAGTACCATTTCTCATCTGACAGGTTAATATGTATGTATCTTTATATTTGGACAGTAATTCATGTTGAACAGCACACTCCTGAAGAACCTTCTTCTGCTCAGGAATATTTTCATCAAGCATATCTATACTCTCAAGGAGCCTATCGCACTCCATCTTCTCATAATCGGTAAATTCTGATCTTTTATTCTTTATGCAATCACAAAATAGCTTCTTCTGGGTGTAGTAGTATTCCTCGGGTTCATCAAAATATCTCTCATTTGAACAGAGGTCATTATAGAATGAGCGGCAGGCATTTCCCTCATCATCAGAACAGGAAAAAAATGTAAAAGTTATATATAAAACAATAAATAAGAACAGATTTTTCATATTTCCCTCCTTCTGTTTATCATTTATTTGTTCTAAAATTATCGAGGATTAGTGATGCTAAAGATTTAAGTTCCTGTGTCCTGGATCTCTTCTGAGTATCTGTCTCAGTATGCGATTGTACACCCTGTTCAAATATCAAAAATCCCTCTTCCACATCATATGCATCATCACCTATAATTATTGAATTTGGCATTATGTCGGCATTTAATTTGGAGACCTCATCCTTTGTAAGAACTCTACCCACCATGTTTCTTTGATCATTGGCATTTACAACATTTCTCAGAAAATAGTATGCCTCTTCAAAATTGCCAATATAAGTTTTATCGAGTCTTAAGACGATATCTTTATTTGTTATATCGGCAGCCCCTTCACCGGACAATTTTTCCATCTGCTCCTGTGAAATAAAAATCATCTTTGCCATATTAGAATTTTAGATCCTTAAGATCATCTATTTTTTCAAACGGATCCTTTTCCTTTTGAGGAGTTACCTTTTTGGCCTCCTCAATCTTTTTTAGATTGATCTGTATCTTCTTTGAACTGTCAAATGTTAATTTTTTCTTCATTGGTTCATAGCCTGGTTTCTTAAATATGTATTCAGCAGAACTATTCATGCGACCTTTGAGCTGGTGCGGAGTAACACCAAGTAGTGAGCCACCTTTATAGATTTCTACATTCTCAGGTACAGAGGAAATATCCAGAATAACCGCTTCTATATTTTTGGCTACTTTTGTAGTTTTTTCTTCTTTTTCTGGCTTTTTTTCTTCCTCATCTTCCTTCTTCGCGACTTCAGTATTTTCCTCTTTCTTTGTTGTCTCAGATATCTCCTGTTTCTGCTCTGTTTTTACAACAGGCTGTTCTGGAATATTTGTATTTGTTTGAAGTGCGGTTTTTTGTGGTGTCTCTTTTTTTCCCATCAGCATGAAAATAGTTGCACCAATAATGGCGACTACAACTATAAATATTACAGCAATTAGAATACCCTTACTCTTCTTTTTAGGTTGTTGTTCGGTGGGTGATTCTTCTTCATATGCAGTAGCCGCGGTTTTGGTTTTATCCATTGAGAGGTGATAACTCTCAAGATTAATTCTGTCTGGAGATGATGTGGTTGCAGCGGGAGTCACTTCAGTATTTTGCAGTGAAGCCTGTTCAATAGTATTTGAAGTTTGATTATTAACCAGATTCTCAGAAATGGGTGTACCGGTATTTTCAATATCAGGAGTCTGTGCGACAGGGACAGGTGCAGTATTGGCCATGTTATTGATTCCTGAAATTGTCTTTTTTGTTGGGGGCACTTCCTTAACTGGTATAGCAGTTGAGCCGATAGCAGGCATCTCATCAGATTTATATTGAATGGTGGCTTTTGCCGGATTTGTTACTGATTGCCCCTGTTGAACTATCTGTGGTTGAACCAATGCTTCAGGGGCATTTAAGATTGTCTGAGGAGTAAAAGCGATAGTCTTTTTGGGCTCAGGAACTCTGCCGGTCGCTGAGAATATTTGAATAAGAGCCTGCGTTATCTCTGACATATCCTGAAATCTGTCCTCAGGTTTCTTTTCCATACATTTTAGAATTATATATTCAAATGAGGTATGAATCTCAGGGTTTATGTCCCTGGGTTTTATCGGTTTTTCTGTCTGATGCATCATAAGAATTCTTATGGCATTATCTGCAAGAAAAGGCAGTCTTCCTGTAAGCATTTCATACATTATTACGCCGAGTGAGTAAATGTCCGTTCTTTTATCTACAGACATCCCTGCAGCCTGTTCGGGGCTCATATATTCTGGAGTTCCAACTATCATTCCCATAGCTGTAAGTTTTTCAGCCCTGTCTGAGGTGTCCAGCATCTTTGAAATTCCAAAATCCAGAATCTTTACAAAGTCCTTTCTATCAGGCTTTTCTATTAAAACAATGTTTTCAGGCTTGAGGTCTCTGTGAATTATCCCCTGAGAATGGGCAACGGAAAGTGCTTTTGTTATCTGCAAGAGTATTGGGATAGCCCTCCTCTGGGGTATTGAACCAGATTTCTGGATTATATCTGCAAGGGCGGAACCGTTCAAATGCTCCATGACGAAATATACAGATCCATCCGGAGTTTTGCCAAAATCAGTTACCTCAATAATATTTTCATGACCTATTCTGGATGCTGCAATAGCCTCATTTTGGAATCTTCTAACAACATCATCCTTTCTTGCAAGATCGTATCTCAGGACCTTAATTGCTACATTTTTTTTAAGGAGAATGTGTTCTGCTGCATAGACAGACCCCATTCCACCTTCACCGAGTTTGGATATTATCCTGTATCTGTTATCCAGAATCATCCCTATAAGAGAGTGAGATGGTCCCACCTCAGGGTCTATTACCAATTTGGTCGCATCATTTGGGCAGTAATTTATGTCGGTAGGAAATTTTGATTTACAAGTTGGACAAAACTTCATATTCTATTTACCTGAATCATGGTATTCTTTTATAACAGAAATATTGTTTGTAGTCAATCAGAGCAGATAAATAATTATTCAAATATTATTTCGTCTTTCCTTTCTGATTCTGTTGCATCCTCTTCGTATTCTCTTACCCTGTTTTTATCAAATTCCTGTGCCTTAAAATATTCATGTTGAATAATAAGATCCATAATCTCATTTGTCCCTGTCCATATCATCATAAGTCGTATGTCTCTCAGTAATCTTTCGATAGGGAATATGTCTGTATACCCAATACCACCCATAATCTGCATAGCATTGTTCACGACGCGCCATGCCACCTCAGTGCTAAATTTCTTGGATTCAGAGACAAGCCTTCTTATATATGCAGGATCAGAACCATTGTCTATTGCAATTGCAGTTGAATTTACAAGTGCAGATACAGCGTCCAGCTCAGTTATAGAATCTGCTATTTTAAATGAGACTGCCTCAAAATCTTTAATAAACTTTCCAAAAGCCTTTCTCTTTGTTGAATATCTCGCTGCAATCGCTAACGCTGATTTTGCAGCCCCAATCGCTCCGGCAGCAGTGGTCATTCTCTCAGGAATCATCATCTGATAAAAAATTTCAGCGCCACCGTTTAATTTTCCAAGCAGATTCTTTTCACTTACTTCAACATCCTTGAATACTATTCTTCCTGCCCCTCCACCTCTGGTTCCCATGAGTCCATAAATATATTCTGTTTTTACTCCCGAATTTTTATCTACCAGAAATACGCTCATCGATTTGTGTGGTGGGGCATGTTCATCTGTCTTTGCATATACCATAAAAAAGTCGGCACCTTCAGCACCTACAACAAATCGCTTCTGTCCGTTTAATATATAATGGTTGCCTTCTCTTTTTGCGGTTGTTGTACACCCAAAGAAATCTGAGCCTCCTCTGGGTTCGGTTAGAGCCTCGGCACAGTATTTCTCACCTTTAAGCATGGGAACAAGATAATTTTCTTTATGATACTCATTGCCAAATTTATTTATTGCCTCTCCAATAATAGAGACCAATGAATATAGACATGCAAGTGAACTACCGAGAACCCCTATTTCCT
>JBBISZ010000194.1:0-5451 GCA_037441045.1 Deltaproteobacteria bacterium
GGCTGATAAATGGAATCCAGAGAATTTGAGAAGCTGATAGAGGTAGTTGATAGACTATTATCAAAAGATGGTTGCAGTTGGGATAGGTCGCAAAATTTAAAAAGCCTGAGAGGATTTGTCCTTGAAGAGGCGCTTGAACTCATTGATGCACTGGACAAAAGAGATATAGAATCGGTAATAGAGGAGCTCGGGGACATAATGTACCATATAATCTTTATTGCACGGCTTACAAGGAAAGAAGATGCCCTCTCTGATGCAATAAAGAGTATTAGAGAAAAACTGATATATAGGCATCCTCACATATTTCACAGGAGAGAAAAGAAAAATACAAAAGAGGTAGTTTTAGACTGGGAGAGAATAAAAATTAAGGAGAAGAATGCAAATTCCATTGGTTATGGATTGATACATTCTTTTCCGGCGCTTCTTTCTTCATACAAACTTGGTGCAAGGTCCGAATCTTACAATTTTGATTGGGACAGTGTTGAACCTATCTTTAAAAAACTCTATGAAGAGGTAAATGAACTTAAGGCCGAACTAAAAAAGAGAAGAAAAAATAGGCAAGCCATAGAGTATGAAATAGGAGATATTCTGTTTGTGGTCTCAAATATTGCAAGGCATCTCAATGTAAATCCAGAGATTGCGCTTATGAAGACAAATAAGAAATTTATAAAGAGATTTGATAAGATGTGCAGCCTCATCAGGTGGGATAAAAAAGATATTAGCAGGCTTTCTATAGATGAGATGGAGTCTTACTGGCAGAGGGCAAAAAGGCTTATCAGGAATTGATTATTATGGAATTGGCAGGTTCATTATTGCATAAAACACATCTATGTAAAATTGAAACGCCCGAATAAATCTCCCTCCTACAAACTGCCAGCTAACCAGAAAACCGATAAGTATAGCTGCTGAAACAAGCATATATTCAGTGAGAGTCTGACCTTTCTGACTTAATCTATTATATGCCTTATTCCTTTTCATCCTTCTTCTCCATAACATTCAGGACAAAAGATGTAGTTACTTCCCCATTTTCATCTTCATTCTCAAAAGCGACAGCCATTATCTGTATGTTCTCCTTTGAAAAGACCAGAACATTGCCCTCCTGATTGTTTTTGAAAAACTCATTCTCTTCAAAATTGAGT
Source organism: Deltaproteobacteria bacterium (assembly GCA_037441045.1). Lineage (GTDB taxonomy): Bacteria > Myxococcota > SpSt-1050 > SpSt-1050 > SpSt-1050 > SpSt-1050. The sequence continues at coordinate 1,140 of JBBISZ010000194.1, forward strand.
TCTTTTAATCTGTCTATATAAATCTTAAGGTTCTTTTCTTTGTAACCTTTTAGCCTGAATGAGATAGTGCGTGCAGATCTCCCATAGTCGTTATTCTTGATCTCCAGATAGTCACTGGCGTCAGATGGAATACCAAGATTGCTATCAGGCTTGACAACAGGATTGCCTATCGCAGTGGGAGTAATACCGGCAAATACCATGGTCTCATCATAGACCTTTTTGAGTATAATGATTTTCTGCTCGCCGTTAGTCCTGTCAATTGCCTGAATATACGCCTCGTCCTTGCTGATATTATACAGTTGTGGATTATAACCCATATCCCTGAACTTCTGTAAAAACTCTGATTTGAGTTCTTCAATATCGTCCTTTGAAGTAAAGTATCCCAGTTCCATGGGTAGATTATTTGCAGAGATCTTGTTCCCCATAGGGAGAAAGTGTCTGTTTTTGTATACGGGCATTTGCTTTGCAATTTTTGTATCTGTGAAGTCCTGATTTGGATCAGCGGAGAGCAGACTGAATCCACCAGCAATATAAAATGCACCGACAAAAATCAGAAGTGCAATTATTACAGAGATTGTTATTTTAAGGGTTCTGACACTCATCTGATGCACCTGCCTGTGAAAAATCACATAGCCACTTTCCTCCAAACTGCTTTTTGGGGCAGCCCATATAACAGTTGCCCCGTTTCTGATGAATATTTTTATACTCTCCCGTGCAGGAAGAGTATGGGTCTGCACCATTCTCATTTTCACAATAAGGCGCAGTCGCAAATACATTCTGCCCGCCGGAGACCTCAAGTTTTACTGTTCCTGAATCATCCTGAGAGCCAGGTGGGTTTTTGAATCTAACTGTTGCAAGCCTTGTCTTAATTGGGTCAAATCCCTCCATTCCGAGCAGGCTCTGCATCTGCCCATCATTTATCTGTATTTGACTTCCAAGATTTCCCCACATGGAAACCTTTTCTACGACCTTCTGATAATGATAGTCATTAGCCTGTGTGCCCCCCTGAGAAAACATCTCCGGGTAAACCGACCTGCCGTCGTAGATGGACCAGTCATCTACCAGAAGATAAAACTTCTCCCTTAATGTCTTCTGCCTGAATGCACCATACATTCTCTCATGGAAGAAACCTCTCTGTGAATCCTGCATAAATCTGTTCTGAATCTGCCACTTGTTTGGGTTTGACTCATTTATATGAATAGCAATACTCGCAGTAACCTCCACATACCCCTTGTTGTTAAATGGGCTTGTTCCAAAAAGTCCTCCCCCAAATAGATTTATGATATTAATGATTGTATTCAGAATAGAAAGTTCGGTAAGATCTTTATTGTTTACCATTAGATTTGTCAGTTCATATTGAGAGAGCGAGAGGGGTTTGAATTCCTTTTTTGGATTTCTATAATTGTAAGCCGAATCCAGTGAATGTGAATATCTATCCTGAGTATCCTGTCTGATGGCATCTTTTGCCTTGTTTACCAATGTGTTATGTTTACTCTGACTTCCACCCTCGGAGTAATCGGAAAGCTGATAACCTGAAAATTCCCACGCCGCATATCTCACTACCTCCTGAGTCTTTATCTTCGCAAGGGCGATGTCCAGAAGTACATGTGTCCAGAGCAGTATCGCTATCATCGCCACAAAAAGTATTGTGGACTCTACAATCGCTGAACCTCTCTGATTTGATGCAACTCTCAACATATTCTATCCTAATGAAGTACAAGCCCTTTTGTAATTATCCCCAATATATCGCTCGGGAAATTGACTCCTGTAGCCCATGAGAGCCATGCGGGGAGAATCTTTCCATCTCTTTCACCAAATGCCATAAGTCTTGCCCGCCAGTACGGGTTGAATAGATTGGGCTGTTCTCTCCATGTATAGGGCCTATGATAATATACCTGAGCAAGCGACATAGCATTGAGCCCTTTTAGGAGTCCGGATGTCAATACCCCCTTTTCTCCCATCCTGGTATCAATCGTTGCATTGTAGGTATCTCCTGTGATGGTGCTTGTCCTATAGACTGGTCTCATCTTGTATCTTTCGGGAGGCTTGTTTAAGAAACAGAATGTGATTGGTTGTCCAAAGTATGTATCGGGGCTGTCATGGGGATTAAATGTAATAAATTTTGTAATACCCTTAAATCCTCTATGATTCTGATCTGTATAGTCAACCTCAATTTTAGTAGTTCTACCAGTTCTACCACCATCTCCGGCAGGAATACAGCCGCATCCGATACAGGCATCGTATTTCTGGAATCTTGAGAGTCTTTTATGTTCTCCCATCTGGTTTGCATCCCAGACATAGACATCAATATTGTTTATACAGGGTGCGCCTATCATAAAGGGCTGTTTGTCAAATGCCGCCAGATTCCCACCATCTGCAAGATCAGATTTCATAAACTGTGTACCTTCAATGTCCTGTTGAGGATCTCCACTTGCAAAAGTAGAATCTATCAGTTTTGTCTGACCTGAATGCCGTCCACCTCCAAGTGAGCCTATGTTAAGTCCGCCAAAGGCTACAGCCTCTCTCTTTGTCTGCGCCTTATCATATCTGGAGGCATTTACCATCTCAGCGACATATCTCTTATCCTTTGCATCGGGCTCTGAAAATACCATTGGTCTTGTAGCCTTATTCCATACAAGCCCGTTTATAAGAGGACCTACAAAGGACATAACATTCCAGTTGAGTTCGTTGTCATTTTTTTTGGTAAACTCCTCATTGAATGTCAATGTCATAAGATATACCGCAGACTTTAACATACTCTGGGCATTTCCAAACATCTCATTCTGGGTCTGAAGAATTCCTATAAATCCACTCTGCGGGCTTATCAGCCGATCAAACTGGTCGACCAGTTGCCCCATTGTAGTCACGAGTGAATACATAGTCTGTGATATTACAAGATTTGGATGTTCAAAACACAAAGGATTACAACAGAATTGTGAACAGCTGCATCCACAGGCACACATACAGGACATTGCATAAATATTATAGTTCATATCGTGAAGTGCAGCGAGAGCCGCCTCCACCCACGTAAGATATGAGAGTAGAGATTGTAGAGCAATCATTCTCACATTATTTGCAATCATAGCACGATTTAAGTATGCAATATAATTGAGTGTCCTTGCCTCCATAACTGCAAGAGAATAGGCGGTAGAATCAGCATTATTTTGCAATCTTATCTTTTCATAGACGGCATAACCCCAGAAGGCAGTCATAAGTACAGCCATCGCCATTACAAGCATACCTACTGCTGCAAGGACTATCGCCTGTCCGTCTTCGTCTTTTGCGAATCTGTGGAATCTGATAAACATCTTAAAACCTCAATCCAGATTATCTTTGAAGATATTTGACTGCATTCTCATTGTATAGGTTGACCAGAGAGGTATCATATATATCCCTATAATATTTCCATTTCTGCCATGGGCATTAACTTTTCTGAGTTGCCATAATGCTCTTAAAAGATTCTGATCTTTACTTCCAAATAGATAAGTTGCCCAACCTCCTACATTTATTCTGCCTTCAATTGTCTCTCTTACATTTGGACTATTACTCCCCTTAATTACAGGCCTTTCTATAGCACCTGTGAGATTAACACTTGTTACACCTGCCATCCATATTGTATGAATCGTCCAGTTGGCAAATGGTATAATCATCTGATATAAAAACCTTACGGTAATACAGAGCCTGTTAAATTCTCTGAGTTTTTTTGCCTCGTCCTCTGAATATTTTGTCCCGTCTGATTTGTAAACACCCAGATCATCAAAATCCACCTCGCTCCATGTCTTGTAAGGCTCTGGCATTGAATTCAGCTGATCTTTTTTAGGGTTGACAATATATACATTAACCAGACTGAGATCAGGTATACCTGTTCTTACCCCGATAAGATTGTCCAGAAAATCATCCAGCTGTAAGACACCGCTATTTATCGAATTTCCTATATAATTTATCAACCATGCCCCTGCGCTCTGAATTAGCGATTGCAATATATTAAAAGATGTTGATGTTTCTGTTATATTTGCCTTCATAATATACATTGATGGAATGAGTGCTACAAATGCTGCATTCATCATCTTGGAGTGATTTGCATTCCAAACTATCCCTGCCCTTGCTGCCTGATATGCTGCGTATTCGGTTTGAATCCTTGCCTGATGAAGCATTGCAAATTGTAGAATTCCAAGAATCATAAAAAGCATAAGCGGAACTACAAATACAGTAACTACAAGTACCTGTGCAACATTGCTCTTGATAAAACATAAAATCCTACAAAAAATTCCTGACTTATCAATCCTCCAGAAAATAGTAAAAAAAAAATAAT
>JBBISZ010000195.1:0-5448 GCA_037441045.1 Deltaproteobacteria bacterium
TGGTAAGCAGTTTAGGGTTCTGGTATTTGCCAAGGGAGAAAAGGAGAAGGAGGCACTTCAAGCAGGGGCTGATTATGCAGGCGGTGAGGAATATATTAAGAAGATTCAGGAAGGCTGGTTTGAATTTGATAAAATAATCTCAACCCCTGATATGATGGGGACTCTTAAAAATATCGGAAAGATACTTGGTCCTAAAGGACTTATGCCCAACCCAAAACTTGGGACTGTTACTATGGATGTAGCGAGGGCTGTAAAAGAGGCAAAGACAGGTAAGGCAGATTTCAAGGTGGATAAGCAGGGTATTGTGCATACCGTATTTGGCAAGCTCTCTTTTGATGAGAATAAACTCAAGGAGAACTTTCTTACGATTTTTGAAACGATTGTGAAAATGAGACCCCCGACTGTTAAGGGTCAGTATATAAAGTCTGTAGCCATCTCTTCTACAATGGGGACCGGTTTTAAGCTGGACCTGTCCCTGTTAATGAACGCAATTAATAAATAGTTGCGTTATTCTGAGACCACGGGCCACCTCAGGGTGTTAATCTTCTGTAAATACAGATGCCCGTCGAGAGTAGATGTTGGATGGTTAATTAAAGAATCGTCTCAGAACTTGATCCTCCAGCGGAAAGGTAGGTGATATAAAATGATGACAAAGAGAGAAAAGAAAGAGGTTGTTCAGAATCTGAATGAGAAGTTTAAAAAGGCAGCAGGTGTTGTAGTTCTGGATTTTCACGGGATAAAGGCTAATGATCTTATAGGGATCAGAAAGAAGTTCAAACAGAGTGGTATTGAATACAGAGTGGTAAAAAATACGCTTGCAAAACTGGCACTGAAAGATACCGGAATTGAAAAGATCTCAACACTCCTTACCAATAACAATGGTCTGGCTATTTCCTACGATGATGTGGTGACGATGGCTAAGACTATTTTAAGTACTGTCAAGGATAAAGACAAAGATAAGATGACAGTAAAGGGCGGAATGATAGCAGGAGGAGATCTTCTCGATTCAAAGGGTGTCAAAATGCTATCCGAACTTCCGGGTAAGAATGAGATGCGGGCTATGTTCTTATCCGTTCTGACACAGGCGCCAAAACAGCTGTTGTATGTAATGGGCGCAGTTCAGAGAAATATGCTAAATGTGCTTAATGCCCAGAAACAGAAATTGGAAACATACAATTAATTTTTTTAGAAGGAGAATTAACATGGCAGACATTCAGATTACAGAAGAGCAGGTAATTGAGTACCTCTCAAGTAGAAATGTTATGGAGCTTTCAGCTCTTGTAAAGAAACTTGAAGAGAAATGGGGTGTCTCAGCTGCAGCACCAGTAGCAGTAGCAGCAGCACCCGGTGCAGCCGCCGTAGCCGCAGCACCGCAGGAAGAAAAGACCGAGTTTACGGTTATTCTGGATTCCTATCCCGCCGACAAGAAGATTGGTGTAATCAAAGTGGTAAGAGAACTCACCGGTCTGGGTCTCAAAGAAGCAAAAGAACTTGTGGATGCAGCACCAAAACCGATCAAAGAGGGTGCAAACAAGGCAGATTCAGAGAATATCAAAAAGAAGCTCGAAGAGGCTGGAGCCAAGGTAACTATCAAGTGATAGTTTTAAATTGATTCTTTTGATGCCTTTATATGGATTGTCCGGGAGGGGATTGTCTTCCCGGATGATCCTTTTATTTAATATTTTCAGGAGAGGCAAATGAAGAGAAATTCAGTAAGAAATCTGAGCTTTAGAAAGAGTTTTGCGCAGGCAAGGAATGTTGTGGATTTACCTTATTTGATAGAGTTGCAAAAGGATTCGTATGATTCTTTTCTTCAGGCAGATGTTTTGCCAGAGAATCGTGAGAATGTGGGGCTTCAGGGGGTGTTCAATTCTATATTTCCAATAGAAGATTATAATAAGACTGCCTCTCTGGAATTCTTGAATTATTCTATTGGGAAGCCTGAGTACTCTATAGATGAGTGTAAGAAGAGAGGGATTACATATGAAGCGCCTGTGAAAATAAATGTAAGGCTTGTGGTTTACAACACAGACCCAAACACAGGTAACCGCACACTTAGAAACATGAAAGAGGAGCCGGTATTTTTTGGAAAGATTCCACTTATGACTCCTAACGGCACTTTTATTATAAATGGCACGGAGAGAGTGATCGTCAGCCAGCTGCATAGGTCTCCAGGGGTTTCATATGAGAGTGATAAGTCCAAGGCTGAAACGGGAAGTATGGTTATTTACTCTGCAAGGTTGATTCCTTATAGGGGTTCGTGGCTGGATTTTGAATTTGACCACAAAGATTATCTATTTGTGAGGATAGATAGGAAGAGAAAGATACCTGCGACAGTTATTCTCAGGGCACTGGGTTTTACTACCAAACAGATTCTGGATTACTATTATAAGAAAGAGAAGATATTTATCCATGGAAACGGCAGGTATTCCAAGAGCCTTGAGTTTGATATAATAGCAGATCAGAGAGCCGATAGGGATATAAAAAATCCGAAGACAGGAGAGATTATTGTCAGGAAGAATATGAAGTTCTCCCCTGTGGTATTAAATAAATTAAGAAGTGCAGGGGTAACCTCTCTTCCAATAGAAGAGAAGGATATAGAAGGCAAGGTGGTCGGAGAGGATGTGGTAGACACAGAGACTGGAGAGGTCCTTATAGAGACCAATCAGGAGTTGACTGTAGATAAACTTAAGGAACTTGAGAGCCGTGGTATAAAAGAAGTTAGTGTTCTGTTTATAGACAACCTCAATGTGGGTCCATATATCAGGAAGACGCTTATTAACGACAAGTTAAACTCAACAGAAGAGGCTCTAATAGAACTTCATAGGAAGCTTAGACCTGGTGAACCTGCAACTGTAGAGGCGGCCAGCGATGTTTTTTACAGACTCTTCTTTGATCCACAGAAATATGATCTATCAAAGGTAGGTAGATTGAAGTTGAATTATAAGTTTCATCTTGATGAACCGCTGGATAATACAGTTTTGACCAGAAGGGATATTCTTGAAACTGTTAAGTACCTTGTTGATATAAGAGACGGAAAAGGTAGGGTTGATGATATTGACCATCTTGGAAACAGAAGAATCAGACCTGTAGGAGAACTTGTTGAAAACCAGTATAGAATAGGACTTGTCAGGATGGAAAGGATTGTTAAGGAGAAGATGGGCCAACAGGAGATAGATACAATAATGCCTACGGATCTGGTAAACTCCAAACCTGTGGTGGGAGTAATCAAGGAATTTTTTGGCTCTTCCCAGCTTTCTCAGTTTATGGATCAGACAAATCCTCTCTCTGAACTGGCTCATAAGAGGAGACTCTCCGCACTTGGTCCTGGTGGTCTTACACGAGAGAGGGCAGGATTTGAGGTGAGGGATGTTCATCCGACTCACTATGGAAGAATATGCCCGATTGAGACCCCCGAAGGTCCAAACATTGGTCTTATTGCAAGTCTGGCTTCCTATGCTCGTGTAAACAAATTTTGATTTATAGAATCTCCTTACCCCAGGGTTGTACATCAGAAGGTTCATCCCGAAGTTGAGTATATGAATGCCCTTGATGAGGAGAAGAAGATTATTGCTCAGGCAAATGTGAAGGTCGATAAAAATGGTAAGATAGTTGAGGAGATTGTCTCTGCCAGAAAACAGGGAGAGTTTGCCCTTGTAAAACCCGAAGAAGTTACATTGATGGATGTCTCTACAAATCAGATGGTTTCAATTGCTGCCGGCCTTATTCCATTTCTTGAACACGACGATGCAAACAGAGCACTTATGGGTTCAAACATGCAGAGACAGGCAGTTCCGCTAATAATCTCTGAGGCACCTTTTGTTGGAACAGGAATAGAAAAGAGGGCAGCTATTGATTCGGGCGCAGTGATTGTTGCAAGGAGATCAGGCGTTGTGAAGTCAGTTGATTCTTTGAGAATTGTGGTCAAGGTTGATAAGGTGGAGCCAAATGAATCTCCTGTGGATATCTACAATCTTATGAAGTGGCAAAAAACAAATCAGAACAACTGTTTTACTCAGAAGCCAATTGTGAGAGTAGGAGATTATATTGAGGCAGGGGATGTCATTGCAGATGGTCCAACCACAGAACTCGGAGAATTATCTCTTGGAAGAAATGTTCTGGTCGCCTTCATTCCATGGAGTGGTTACAATTTTGAGGACGCCATTATTTTGAGTGAGCGACTTGTTAAAGACGATGTCTTTACATCCATTCACATTGAAGAGTTTGAGTGTATCGCGAGAGATACCAAACTCGGTAAGGAAGAGATTACCAGAGATATACCGGGACTCTCCGAAGAGGCGCTGAAAGATCTTGATGAGAGTGGGGTTATAAGGATTGGTGCTGAGGTAAAACACGGAGATGTGCTTGTTGGAAAGATTACACCCAAGGCGGACAATCAGCCTTCACCCGAGGAGAAGCTTCTAAAGGCAATATTTGGAGAGAAGGCAGGAGAGGTAAAGGATTCTTCTTTGAGGGTTCCTCCTGGTGTTGAGGGTGTTGTGATAGATGCACATGTATATACAAGAGAGGCTATAGATAAAGATGAAAGGGCGCGTTCTATTAGACAACAGGAAGAGGCACGCCTTACAAAGGAGTTAAATGATCAGATCAGAATTATAAATGACAGTATCTATTCCCGTATGAGGAGGCTCTTAAAAGATGCTGAGGCAAAGAACAGGGTGGTAGATAATTCTGGTAAAACGGTAATAAGTAAGGGGAAGAAGCTCACTTCTGAGGTGCTTGCTGAGGTACCGGATGATCTACTTGAATTTATTGAAGTCTCAGACCAGAAGATACAGAATCAGATTCAACAATTAATAGATAGCAGAAATGATCAGGTCGAGATATTAAAACTCTACTACAAGGACAGGACGAGTAAGTTAAATAAGAGCGATGAACTTCCTACGGGTGTTATAAAAATGGTCAAGGTGTATGTGGCATCAAAGAGAAAGATTCAAGTCGGTGACAAGATGGCTGGAAGACATGGCAATAAGGGAGTAATCTCAAAAGTTTTAAGAGAAGAGGACCTGCCTTATTTGCCCGATGGTACACCTGTTGATATAGTACTCAACCCCCTCGGCGTTCCCTCTCGTATGAATGTTGGTCAGATTCTTGAGACACATCTTGGGTGGGCTGCAAAGGGTCTGGGGTTGAAGATTGGTGAATTGATTAAGAAGGCACAGGATCCAGAAAAACTCAGAAAAGAGATAAAGAACATTTATGATGATGAAATGATCTCAGAGAAAATTGATAACCTTTCTGATGAGGCTGTAATTGAGCTTGCAAATAGACTTGCGAAGAGTGGATTTATGTTTGCCACCCCGGTTTTTGACGGAGCCCGCGAAGAGGATATAAAGAAATATCTTGAGAAAGCAGGGCTACCTCCCTCAGGTCAGACAGTATTATTTGATGGAAGGACTGGTGAACCGTTTGACCAGCCTGTTACTG
>JBBISZ010000196.1:0-5432 GCA_037441045.1 Deltaproteobacteria bacterium
AACCTGATTTTGAAAACGCAAAATAGCCATACCTGATGCATTGTTTTATAAGGATAAATTTTATGACTTTAGAGTATTCTGGGCAGCGGTGATTTATCACTTTAGTGAAATCAAAAAATTTTTTTAGTTCCTGATAAGTAAAATTTTAAAACATACATTATTTTTCAATCTTACAAAAGGAGTAATTATTATCAAACAAGAATACAAATTTAGCGATGGAGATTTAACATTAAATTAGACCCACTGACGCTATTTGACTTATAAATAATTTGAGTTATTTCACTGATTCAATTTTTACAATAAAGTAAAGATGGAATATACTATCTAAGTGGCCTCATAGTCTTTTTCTTCTGAGGATTCAATCTCTTCAATTTTGCTAAAACCTCTGTGGCATTCTTGATATCCCCAACCTTCTCATAAAAGTCTCTCAATTTTTCAAGATAGATCTCATTTTGTGGTTGTCTCCTCACAAGCTCATTAAGCCCCTCTGATGCCCTTTTATAATCCTTGCTCTCAATAAAAAAATCCACCATCCTGAGAATTAGAGTGCTATTTCTCTTAACTACAGGTATTGCATCATAGTATGAGACTGCTGAAACAAAATCTCCCATCTCTGCATACATTGCACATGCTCTCATCACCGCATCAGAATAACCTGGTCTAATTGATATTGCCTTATCATAAAGTTTCAATGCCTCTTTCTTATCCTTCCCTTCCAGATATAGACCTTTGTAAAAATAGAGTCTTGGACTCTCTCCAATTAATTTCTCAGCCTTTAAAAAAGCCTCCTCAATCTCATTATCTTTACATTCAAGATAAATACAATTTATAGCATATTCCAGATAAAAAAAGCCATTATCAGAGAACTTTTGAATGAGTTGATTCAATAGATTCTTTGCTGCCTCTCTATTTCCCCTATCAATTTGATTAAGAGCCTCAGTATATTCAACTGGTAGATTCATTGCAAAAGATGAATAAATAAAAGAAAAACAAAAAAATAGAGTGATGACAAAAGCAACCCTTAGCAATACATTATATATAATCCTGAAAGAATAAAACCCCATCTTAAAATTCGCCACACCTATAGGGAAAGATCAGAATACAATTCACAAAGAAAAACCTTTATCAAATAACCATCTCAACCCATTCATATGGATCTGGCTTAAATCCATACTGCAAATCCTGAATATAATAATAGAGTCTTTGAGAAAGCTCGCCAACTTTATTCCCCGCAATTGTATAATTTTTCCCTTTATAATACAATTCACCAACAGGAGATATAATCGCTGCCGTACCAGTACCAAAGATCTCTTTTACCTCATCCCTCTCAATATGATGAATCAACTCATCAATAGAAAGAAGTCTTTCAGAGACCTTATATCCCCAATCTCTTGCTATTATTATCACTGAATCCCTCGTAATACCTGGAAGAATAGAGCCAGTAAGTGGAGATGTAACAATCTCGTCATTTATGTAAAAGAATATATTCATTGTACCGACCTCTTCCACAAACTTCATGTTTATTGCATCCAGCCAGAGCACCTGAGTAAAACCGAGCGATTTTGCCTCCTCTGCAGCATATAGACTGTGAGCATAGTTCGCAGCTGTCTTTGCCTCTCCAAGTCCACCTCTCACAGCCCTCACATACTTATCAGCAACATATATTTTTACAGGATTAAAACCTTCCGGATAATAAGCACCCACTGGTCCTACAATAATAAAAAAAGTATATATATTTGACGGTCTTACGCCAAGAGCAGGTTCGGTCGCGATCATAGTAGGTCTGATATACAATGCCCTTCCAATCCCGTACGGTATCCAGTCTTTATCTATTTTAATGAGTTCTTTGAGTCCTTTTAATGCATTATCTATATCAACTCTTGGCATACATAGCCTCTTTGCAGATCTATTAAATCTCTCAAAATTGTTTCTCGCTCTAAAAAGAAAGATATGATCATCTCTACCTCTATATGCCTTCATACCCTCAAATATCGCCTGTCCATAATGAAAGACCATTGCCGCGGGATCCATAGATAAATTATCATAAGGAACTATTCTTGCATTATTCCAGCCATGATCTTTTGTATAATCCATCAGAAACATATGATCCGAGAAATACTTTCCGAACCCCAGTTCATCCTTTTCATTTTCCGCATATTGTAGTTTGGGTTTGGGTTTCAATTTGTCCTGTGGTTTTTTCTCAATTTTAATGTTTAACATAGGATACAGTCCTCCTGTTGATAAAATAATTTAGTATGTCTTTTGCTGATACCTGTCAACCAAAAATGAAATGAATAGATTAAAATTTAATATTTAATTGGCATAAAAAGAGCGCCATTAAGCGATTTAACACAACTAAATTCCACTATAACTATCAAAGGTATTCCGGGTTCTGTATATACATGGAAATAACCCTACCAATAGCGGATTTAAATTATAAAAAATTTAATTAACTCAACAGTGGTTAACCCAGATATAATTTATTATAAAAATTGGTCTGAAAAAGAGAACAAATTCACAGAATATTACCCACTTTGACAAATACTACTTTTTTAATTGACACTAAATAAACTTGGTAGTACCGATTTTAATCGCTGTGGGTTTTATTAAATTTTTCCTTACTATAATTTTACCAGAAGGTATTTGCCGGGCCTTTATGGTAAGTTTTTAATCTCTGGCAGAGGAGGATTTATTATGTCCGTTATTAAAGATGTAATTGCAAAGGTAAAAGAGAAGGACGCATCACAACCTGAATTTATTCAGGCAGTAACAGAGGTTCTCACCACCCTCGAACCTACTATTGAAAAACATCCTGAATTTGTAAAGGCAAAGATCTATGAAAGGATTGTTGAACCTGATAGAGTGGTAATGTTCAGAGTGCCGTGGGAAGATGATAAGGGAGAAGTACATGTAAACAGAGGCTTCAGAGTTCAGTTTAATAATGCCATTGGACCATACAAAGGCGGGCTCAGATTCCACCCATCTGTCAATCTCGGAATTATCAAATTTCTGGGTTTTGAACAGATATTCAAAAATTCACTTACAACCCTTCCAATGGGAGGTGGCAAAGGTGGTTCAGACTTTGATCCAAAGGGCAAATCCGATAGAGAGGTTATGAGATTCTGCTATGCATTTATGAGAGAGCTCTTCAGACATATCGGAGCAGATGTGGATGTACCGGCAGGTGATATCGGAGTAGGTGGAAGAGAGATTGGATATCTATATGGTTACTACAAAAAGATTAGAAATGAACACACTGGTGTTCTTACCGGTAAAGGTCTGGAATACGGTGGTTCACTAATAAGACCAGAGGCAACTGGCTACGGTGTAGTATATTTTGCAGCAGAGATGCTTGCCACCCGCAAGATGGATTTCAAAGGTAAGAAAGTAGTAATTTCTGGTTCTGGCAATGTTTCACAATATGCAGTTGAAAAAGTAAACCATCTGGGTGGTAAGGTCATAACACTTTCCGACTCAAACGGTGCAATTGTAGATGAAGAAGGTATTGATGCAAAGAAGCTTGCCTATGTAATGGAACTAAAGAATGTAAAGAGAGGAAGGATAAAGGAATATGCCGACAAGTTTAAAGTAAACTATTTTGAAGGTAAATCTGTATGGGAAGTAATCAAAGAGAAAAGCCTCAAACATGATATAGCTCTACCCTGTGCAACACAGAATGAGATCAATAAAAAGCTTGCAGAGGCAATGGTAAAGAACGGCTGTATATGTGTATCAGAAGGTGCAAATATGCCATCCGATCTCGAAGCAATCCATGTATATCAGGAGAACAACGTTCTTTACGGACCTGCAAAAGCAGCAAATGCAGGTGGCGTAGCCACATCAGGACTTGAGATGAGTCAGAACAGTTTAAGGCTCAGCTGGACAAGAGAGGAAGTAGATCAGAAATTGCATGGAATTATGAAGAGTATTCACAAGGCAAGTCTGGACGCCGCAGAGGCATATGGCAAAAAAGGTGACTACCTAACTGGTGCAAATATTGCTGGATTCATCAAAGTTGCAAAGGCTATGCTTGCATACGGTATAGTCTGATATTCAGACAATAATTACTAGAAAAGCCCTGCATAAATGCAGGGCTTTTCTATTTTAAAAGAACAGAATACGAAATTGAAATCAAAATTGATGTAGTACAAATTTACGAGAGTCTATTTTTTTATTCTCATACTAATAAAATCTGCAAGTTTATATACAATTTTATTATCTCAGTAAAATTTTTGTTTTCATAAAAAATTTTTATAGAAACCTACTAAAATTTCCAGACGCATAAGAAAGATAAAATCTCAATAAAGGCAATCATCCATCATCCTTTTTTGAATAAGAATTTGAAAGGAGGTCAGAATACCTGCCACCATAATGAAATGGATACACCTCTAAACAGATTTCTCAAACTCAACTCTGCTTTGATGTTGACAAAAAATGAACCAATAGGACTAAAAAATAATTGACATTGTGAGACTATCTAAAGATATAGAGCACTTAACAAATCCGATTGATAATGCCTATGAAAACAGGAGAAGGAGGCATACAGAAAATGATATTATTCTGAATAGATTTAATTATGAGGAAAGACGGTCTACCTATATAGATGTTTATTTATCATGTCGCAAGAGAATTTCAATCTCCCATAAGACTTTAAGAGCCATCTACAAAATTCAAACAATTAATAAAATAAATAATTGAACACCCTTATAAAACACTCCTGCCAGACTAATGCTATAATTTTTCATTTCAAAATAAAATTATAGAGCAGGTTAAAATAAAAAGAAAAAAATTTTAAAACAAAAAAGCCTCCCACATGGGTGGGGGGAGCCCACGAAGGAGGCCGTACCAGGTTTCCCTGAATACTTAAGCAAATAATATACAGCAATAATAAAATCTCAATAAGGTATTAACCTTATTTTTTGATTTTAATAAACCATCTCAAATAGACCTGCAGCACCCATTCCTCCACCTATACACATGCTCACAATACCATATTTGCCTTTTCTGGCTCTAAGTTCATAAATAAGTTGAGTTGAGAGCTTCGCACCTGTGCAGCCGAGTGGATGTCCGAGTGCGATTGCACCACCGTTTACATTGCATCTTTCCTTTGGAATATTCAGTTCTTTTATACAATATACTGCCTGAGCTGCAAATGCCTCATTGAGTTCGATAAGATCAATTTTGTCCCAGTTCAAACCAGTCTTATCAAACAGTTTTCTAATAGCAGCAACAGGACCTATTCCCATCACCTCAGGAGGAACACCTGCAACCGCATAATATCTGAAAATTGCAAGAGGTTTGAGTCCTATTTCTTTTGCTTTCTCAGCGCTCATCAAAACCAGAAATGCTGCACCATCATTTGTCTGAGATGAATTACCAGCCGTTACTGTCCCATCTTTCGCAAAGACAGGTTTTAGCTTACCCAGCCCTTC
>JBBISZ010000197.1:0-5410 GCA_037441045.1 Deltaproteobacteria bacterium
CCGATGGAAAAGAATCAGAAAACATCATAAAGTAATCAAATGCTGATGTCCGCGGGATCGATAGATTTTTCGGTTCTGTCTTACCTTTTATTACAGCGAGTGCTGTCGTAAAATTGTCATAAGGCTTACCCAGTATCTGCTTTGTTACCTCAAAAAGAGAAGCATTTAGAGTCTCTTCATATCTTGATATTGCTCTAAACTTATAAATGGTGAGCATAATTGTAAGTAAAATTATCAGCAGAACTGCTATTCCATACTTTATTAATTGTGCCTTTAAGAATTCATACTCACCTTTATAAACAAACTCACCCTTTCTAAAATTGACAATCTGATTTTGTCAGTTCTGATATGCCCAGAGAGACAGCAAAAGGAAGTGCATATTTTTCGTCGAGATTATCCTCTTCAGAATCTTTGAGGATTAGACGATTTACATCTTTTATCCCTGGATCCGAGTAAAAGATATTCATAAGAAGTTCTGAATTGTTATCATCGGTTACGATATATGTACCAACAATATCCTTAAAGGCACGATTTTTATAATACTGTAGTGTTGTAATGATGAAGTTCCTGATAACTGTACTGCCATCTTCCGAATCGGGAATTATTAGAGATCTACCCACAGAATATCCAAGATTATCCACAAATGAAAGAGTCAAAATATTATCTGTTAATTCTACAATCAACTTTACACCTTTACTATTTTTCTCAAAAATCAATTTATACAGGCCAGAATATGCATTTTGTGGACAGAACAGGCAGGCAGGATCTATTCCAATCATTTGCAATTCTGACAGAATCGCATTTATCCTCTCCTTTCTTACTGTAAAATATGCTATCTGCGTTCTGGATCTGGCATTGTTTAGTATTGTATAATCAAACAATATATCTTCAACAGAATCCATAACCTCATTTTCAAGTTCAAACCTGAGTGCATTTTCGATCTTCTTTCTATCAGTAAGTGGAAATTCAAGTATACCAGTTATCACATCCATGTGTGGCAAAAGTACAATATACTCTCTTACCTGAGAATCAATGAGTATTGACTTCAGGGCATCTCTATCTATACCATTCTCTGAGAGATTCTCCCTGTTGACATTTGCCATCTTCTTCTCAACAACTCTCACACCACTCGAACTCTCCTCTGTTAGAACAGAAGCGTAAAAGGAATTACCCAACCTTATCGAAAGATACCTTCTTGCCATATCAATCCTCTCTATAATATAACAATTCAGACTTTGATTTATCAGCATATACAACCGCAGTTATTCTCTTCTTTACACTTCCTACCACCCCGATTGTCTCTATTCGAAAGAATGAACTTTCAGAGGTCAATAGATCCTCCATCTTGCCAACACCAAGAATGGCATCATGCAAAACAATACCTTCAAGACTGCAGAACTCCTTTATATCCTGAACGGTTGTTGTAAAGAGCGGATTCTGAGACATCTTGAGCTGCTTGAACTCCATAAATCTTTTCAAAAGATCCATCTGAGAATTGAATGAAGGATCAGTACAGATCGGATGATTCTTATCTTTGATAAACATACAAATAATACTCAAAATCATTCTATCATCCAGACTCAAAAGATTGAATTTCTTAACCGGATATATAGTAATCCTATCGCTGAAATTATAAAAGAAGAGATCCCCGACACCTCTTACCATTCTGAGTTCTTCAAGCGAATCAAAGGGTGCATTCTTTGCCACATAAGGTTTTTCAAGGGCAGAATAAAAGAGATCCTCCGGCGGACCTATATCCTGCTGTGTAAGAAAGTCAAACTGTTTATCATCTATATCCTGATAATCTTTAATTGCTGCAATCAGCTCCTCTCTCGTTGTATATTGATTGTCCATATCTCTGTTTTCGAAAATGGGATTATATTGTTGTGGCATCATAAGTAGCATGAGTTGAGTCATTGAAAAATTTCTGAGTGATGCAGTTGCATCAAAATTTCTCAATGATATTTTGGATTCTTCGTCATCTATTTTTGCCTTGAAGTAACCTTCAAAATCACCAAACTTTCCAACAAATGCCCTTTCTTCTCCGTCCTTTCCTTCCTTTTCCTTCAAAGAGGGACTATCAATAGGTTTTTGCTCTACAATCTCCTCATATCCAAGGGAGGCAAGCAGATCTCCATTTGCAAATGATTTTGTAAACTCACTATCTATGGGGATCATACGCCAGAGCTGAATATTCCCGCCCAGCATCTGAGCAAGATTATTGTTCTTTAACATAGAATCCAGTTGCTTTTGATAAAATAGAATTAACCTTGAAATATTTAATGCAGAGTGCGCCAGAAAATATGCCTTTACCTCATCTCTGTATGTTGCTGTAAGCTGGAGATTTATCATCGCCTCCTGCGAAAAATCCATAGCCATTGTTGTGAGGATGGCTATTATGGTAACTACCATCAACATTGCCATACCTCTTGAAGATGTCCTCTTAAGAATCATCAGCATCACACCTCAAAATGAGAGCGGTCTGGTAATCTGTATCTTGGTCTTTGTAACAAATGGTATCTCCTTTCCATTCTCATCCATAATTGTAAGTGTAATCTCAACATATCTTGGCAACCTGTTACCTCTTTCAATCCCCATTGTATCCCATGAATCTACCCACTCCTTCTTCTCTTCGTCATAATATCTGAATCTGAGCCCTACTATCCCTCTTGCAAGTATCTCTCCCTCTCCATACTCTTCGGGTTTGTCATCTATAATCTTCTTCTCATATCTCATCAGGTTTAAAATGGAACTATTCTTACTGTCCTGTTTACCGTAGTATGTAATTATGTTCTGATCAGACTCATGGACATCTGATTTGAGTCTCTGATGAGAGAACGAACTAAAAGTCAACCTGTTTATCGGACTCTCAGATACACCCTTAAAGATAGTCTGAGACCTCTTATCTGGAGATATATGATTTGATAAAAATGCCATTGATATTTCACGACTCAACCTGCTCATGGTTATCCTGACCATAGAGTATTGTTCCTCAAGTTTGGATGCAAAATCCCTTGCCTCCATCTGTCGCCTTGCGCTCCCATATACAAGTGATGCCATTACAGCAACAATACTGACTGAGACAATAATCTCCAGAAGTGTCATACCCCTGCTATTCATTTCATGACACCTCCTGTATTCAATTTTGGGACAGTATTGGGTGTGTTTATTCCTCCTGAAGACGGCATCGGAGGTGTTCCACCAGGGGCAACCTGCTGGATTACACTACTATCTATCCCCATCTGCATACCAGGTATATCTACAAAGTGTGTGGTCACCGCAAGACTCTGTTCCTTCTCCTGTTCAAGCCATTTGATTGTAACTTTTACCTCCCTTATGGCATCCTCAATCTGTTTTATTAACATCGGTAGACCTGCCATAGCGGCAGACATCTCAGGAGATATTGTAACTGGATTTATGCCCAGCGAAGTTCCGCCCTGTTGATTCTGCTGAGCAATTGAAGAGACATCCTGTGGTGGTGAATATTCAGGTAATTTTATCTTTATTATCTGCGCTACCCACTTGAATTCAGGATGCCCCTCTGCATCAAAATCTCCATCTATCTGTTCATCAAAATCCGGAAAACCCTTCTGTCTTAACTCCTCCTCAAGGTCAAACATCTTTGAGCGAGCAAGAGACGAAGCAAGAATAATTCCCCTTGCCTTCCCCGAGATCGCCATAGCACCGATATTTACCCCAATAATAGCACTGAGAGCAACAGACAGTATTGCCATAGAGATCATCACCTCCAGAAGGGTAAAACCTGAATTCTGATTCCCTCTACTCATTCCTCTCTCTCTTCCTCCGGCTCTACAAAACTATTATAAACCTCCACCTTCCCGCTGAGAGAAAAAACCCGGACAGTATATATGTTTTGTTTTTCATCAGAGAGATAAATATACGCATTCTCTGTCTGTCCGCCCGGGAAAAAATACACATACTCGCTACCCTTAAAGACCCTATCGCTGAGATGAGACGCTATCATCGAATCAAAATAGATATTCCCTGGCAGCGTGGTGGTTTTTAAATATCTGGATTTTAATGCAACAAAGTTTGCCTTCTGCTCCCTCATAAGTTGCTGATCAGGATCCATAAAAAGTCCAGGTTGATTTGTAGAAGTTGAAATACTATCCTCCTTTTTATCGTCTTCCTCTTTCACCTCATTTCCTACAACCTCAATCCTCGTCCTTTTTAGATAAAACGGGGTATCCGAACACTCTGCCGAATACCTGTTTTCCTGCAATCTAACTCCCAGTCTACAGTACCTGGAAGTAAGTGCAGATACATTGTATGGATATCTAATAGCAGAAGCGATCTGAGAAGATGCTGAGCGCATATCAGACGATGTAACTGTATTTAATGACACAATTGATACTCCCATTATAAACGCCATAATGGCTATCACAACAACAAACTCTATTAATGTAATACCACACTCAGCACGCCTCATTCTCAAAACCGCCTATTTTACACATGGTGGTCCCCAATTATTTAAATCCTCACCATCTCCGCTTCCTCCCTCTCTTCCATCAGCACCATAGGAGACGATATCAGGACCATCCTGATTGTTCTGACCGGGGTATATATAGATATAATCTTTGCCCCACGGATCCTTGGGTACTGCCTTACCTTTGAGTTTTCCACTCTGTACCAGCGCCGCCAGTCCCTCCTCTGTAGATGGGTAATTCCCCTTCTCCAGTTTATAATGATCCAGTGCCTCTTCAAAGTTCTTAATCTGAAGACACGCGGCATCCTTCTTGGATTTTTCCAGCTGCTTCATCACAGCCACACCCACGATACTCATAACGATACCTATAATAGTAATAACCACCATGATCTCCAGAAGAGTCATACCTTTTTGATTTCCTCTCCTTTTTGATTTTTTCTGTCTTAAATAGTCTCTTAACATTTTAATCCTCCTATTTAATAAATTCATTTAGTTGCAATATAGGCAGCAGTATTGAGATAACCATAAAGAAGATTACAGCCCCCATACTCAGAATCATAATAGGCTCAAGTAGCGAAGTCAGAGAATTCAGTTTTGCATCTACCTGATAATCGTAAGTGTCAGCAACATTATTTAACATATCTTCAAGTTGCCCTGACTTTTCACCTACAGCAATCATATGTATAACCAGAGGTGGAAATTGCCCGCTCTTTTTTAAAGGTATTGCTATACTCTCTCCTTCTCTAATTGAATTTCTAGCCTCTTCAAGCGCCTCTACGAGAATCTTATTGTTCAAAATGTTTTTCACTATGTCCAGAGATTGCAGGATTGGCACACCCGATCTAAGAAGTGTCGATAATGTTCGGGAAAATCGTGCCATTGCCAGCATCCTGGTAATCTCTCCAATAATAGGGGCTCTTAGCATAAGTCTATCATACTTTACACTCCCCGACGGAGATTTGA
>JBBISZ010000198.1:0-5406 GCA_037441045.1 Deltaproteobacteria bacterium
GTTCAAATGGTCTGGTAGTTCCCCTTCCTTCGCTCAGATTTGTACCTTCAAATAGACAGCCCATAGGGTAGACCAGAGCTGTATTGAGTGATGGCATGTTAGGTGAAGGTGGTATAAAGAAATCAAAATAATCATCATAAAATTTATCTCTTGAGTATCCCTTCATCTCAATAATTTCAATTCTTGTATTTAATTTTTCACAATACTGAAAGTATCTGGCAATCTCTCCAATGGTAAGAGAATGTCTAACCGGTACATCTGTTATACCAACAAAAGATCTAAATCCTTCTTTTACACCATTACCTTCTATTTTTATCCCACCAATCGGGTTTGGTCTATCGCATATTAGAAATTTTATTTCTCTTCCTGATGCCTTTTTCATAAAGAGTAACATCGTTGCTGCAAATGTATAGAATCGAGTTCCGATATCAGGTAGATCAACAATCACATAATTGATTTTTTCAAGTATATTATCGGGAGGGTAGAGCGATTCAAAATTTTTTCCATATAAAGAAACAACAGGTATTCCTCTATATTTATTCTGACTAACAACATTTATCATATCCTGAAAGACACCGTAGAGCCCATGTTCGGGAGAGAATATATATTCAGGTCTAACCCCATTTTTTAGTAATATATCAATAATGTGCTCAAACTTTCTATTTACAGATGCCTGATTGCAAAGAAGTGCTATACGACTTTTTTTGGCTATAAGTCTATGAATTTCAGATTCAAGTCTATCTAAACCTGTCTTCATTTTGCAGGATTAAATTCCATCTCGTAGCCAACTCTACCTTTGCTGCCCGCTGGAAGCTTCATCATAAGCGCATTTCCATAAATACATGCCTCAAGTACAGGATCATTTACAGTATTTTTGTCAAAAGTTACCTCAGTAATATTTCCATTGCTGTCATAAGCGATTCCTATTGCTACTTTTCCCTTCATTTTTGGTCTTTCTTTGAGCAACTCTTTATATGATATAAGCACATATTTTGAGAAGCTTCTAAGAACCGCTTCAAGAGTTTTTCCCGTAATTGGAGACTCGGTTATCTTGAATCTCTTCTTTAATTCATCCATCTCTGATTTTGCTTCATTATCATCTGGTTTATCTTTGAGTGCAAGGATGAAATTTTCCATTGCCCTTTTGTAATCCTCTTTTTTCTTAGCAATTTTCCCGAGTCCTACATATATATCTGCAGAATTACCTTTGATTTTTGCAGCAGCCTTAAATTCCTCCTCAGCCCTATTTAAGTCTCCTCTATTAAAATATATTTTTGCAAGTTTCATTCTAAAATCTGCGTTATCTGGAATGACCCTGATTGAATCCTCGAGCGCCTTTGCAAGTCTTCCCTCAGACTTGATTTTTTCAAGTATAGGGACCAATTTTAGATATACTGCAGATTCATTGGGCCACTGATCTACAATTTTTTCATAAAGTGTGGCAGCATCCTCAATTTTGTTTAATTTTTCCGCAGTGGATGCAAGATTAAGCATCGCCTCCTTTGATGAAGACTTCACATCCACAGCCTGCCTGAATTCATTGTATGAATCCTCGGCTTTATTCCTTTTTTCGTATATGCTCCCGAGATAGAAGTGAGGGGTGTACTGTTTTGGATCAAGTTCGTTTGATCTCTTAAAATACTTTTCGGCATCCTCATATTTTTCCATCCCATAATACACAAGACCTGTTAGATTCAGCACAATGATATTCTCTTTGTATTTAGGATCGATTCCGTTCAGGTATTCAAGTGCAGACTCATAATTACCTTTTTGATAAAAATAATTTGCAAAAAAATACTTAATCAAGAAATGCTCAGGTGCTATTTTTTTGGATTTGTTCAAATTTATCTCTGCCTTGTCAAACACCCTCCATTCCGTCTCGATTATACCTTTACCAAGATGTCCATAATATTTTTCAGGCTCTCTTGTAACTATCTGATTAAAGATACTCCATGCCTCTTCTCTGTTTTTAAGGGTCATTGCATAATAAAACATTATGTCTATTGCTTCTGGTGATTTTTTGAGTTCCGCATTATAACCATCAAACATCTCCTGCTGTTTACCCTTGTCAATGCCAATAATAATCTCTATTATCTGTTTGACAAATGCCTCGTCCATTGCCTTTTCTGGATCAATTTGCTGGGGTTTCTCTTCCTGAATAGGGGCACAAAACAAGAGAAGTAAAAGGGAAAGAATGATTAAAATAAAATTTTTCATAATTGTTAATTACCTCCTATAATAAGGAAAATCTATGTTTTTTACTTACCATACTTTTTTACAATTAGTCAAAAAAAAGTTTGTGTATTGCTTTAAATCTATGTCTAAACAATAGATATGATATTTACTTAATAAATTCTAAATTTTTCTTATACCATTCAATAGTCTTTCTGAGACCTTCTTTGATATTTGTAGAGGGTGTAAATCCTAATCTTCTAATTTTGGTGCTATCCATGCCGTATGCTATATCGTGACCCGGTCTATCTTTTACAAATTTGATAAGAGATTCACTTTGTCCGGTTATTTTTATAATCAATCTTGATAATGAAAGATTAGAAATTATTTCACCACTTCCAATATTTAAAATCATACCTGTCCTGAAATTTTTAGATGCAATATAGATTGCCCTTGCCGTATCTTCAACAAATATCCATTCTCGCATATTTTTGCCATCACCATAGATGGGGATTGGCTTTTTATTAAGTGCACAAATAATACATGTAGGAATAAATTTTTCGCTGTGTTGAAATTCTCCATAGTTATTACAGGGTCTCAATATCATAGCATTTATTCTGTATGTTCTGATATAGGCATTGATGAGCATTTCCTGAGAAGCCTTTGAGGCAGAGTAGGGCGATGAGGGAGAAAAATTGGATTCTTCAACAAAATATGGGCTCTTTATTTTCCTATCACCGTATATCTCATCTGTGCTTATATGTATCAATTTTATTTTGGTCGTTTTGATGGATTCAAGAATATTATATGTGCCCAGAATATTGGTTGTAATAAAATCGTGAGGTTTTATGATTGAATTATCTACATGTGTTTCTGCTGCAAAATTGAATATTGCCTCAGGTTCAATATCTTTGATCAAATTATTCAGTAGATTTTCATCTCTTATGTCGCATTTGAAAAAATGATATTCTGGTCTATTCTCAATGCCAGAGAGTCGTCTGTTATCTGCAGCATAAGTCAGGCAGTCCAGATTGAATATCTCATATTTGTTTTTTTTTATTAAATACTTTATAAAATGAGAGCCAATGAAACCGTATCCACCCGTTATAATTATTCTATGTAATTTTTTCATTTTGCGCTCTCCAGAATTGACTTGATTGTCGGTAGTTTCTCATCTTTTTCTGAAAGCATTTTATCCTCAATAGGCCAGTTTATAGGATAATTAGAATCAAATGGATTAATTCCTCTTTCGTATTGAGGATTGTATATGTTATCGACTGAATATAAAATAATTGTCTCATCTTCAACTGCCTGAAATCCGTGTGCAAACCCTTTTCCAATCAAGAGTGAAAAGTCTGAGTCCATATCAATATTTATAGTAAAGTATTTCAGGTAATTTTCACTATCTTTTCTTAAATCCATGACCACATCAAAAATCGCCCCCGATAAGACTGAAATAATTTTGGTCTGTTCAAAAGGCGCAATCTGATAATGGAGTCCCCTGATTACTCCACGATTTGAAAGAGATAGATTCTGCTGTTTTACTGAATTAAATCCATAATCAGTAAGTTCCTCAGTTCTAAATAATTCAAGAAAGAATCCTCGTTTATCCTTAAATTTTTTATGATATACTTTATAAATACCATCAAATGGAGTTTTTTCAATTTTCATCTATTATCCTTCTTAAATACTCTCCATATTCGGAACCTTCGTACAATTTTATGAAATATTTCATATCTTTTTTTGTAATATATTTCTTAACATAGGCAACCTCTTCAATACAACCGATCTTAAGCCCCTGCCTTTTTTCTATGGTTTCAATAAAATTCTGTGCGTCCAGCATACTCTGAAATGTACCCATATCCAGCCATGCAAATCCTCTATTAAGTAAAGTATATTTCATTCTCCCTTCTGTTATGTATTTATTATTTACATCAGTAATTTCATATTCTCCTCTTTTAGACTTTTTTAGTGACAGGGCAAAATCAACAGAATCTTTATCATAAAAATAGATCCCCGTTACAGCATAGTTGGAAGGTGGCTTTGAAGGTTTCTCAATAATTTCAACTATTTCATTATGTTTTGAAAATCTTGCAATACCATATCTTTCTGGATTGTTTACATAATAACAAAAAATATATGCTCCGCCCGAAGTTTCAACCTGATATCTTGCCTCCATAAGCAGTGATTCAAGATTAGCGCCATAAAATATATTATCACCCAGAATAAGACATACACTGTCTTTCCAGATAAATGATTTTGCTATAATCAATGCCTGAGCAATTCCTTCTGGTTTTTCCTGAACTTTGTATGAGATATTTAATCCAAGCCTTGTTCCACTTCCAAAAAGCCACTTAAACTTTAAAGTATCCTGTGGTGTAGAAATAATGAGTATATCCCGAATTCCTGCAAGCATAAGAGTAGATAAAGGATAATAAATCATTGGCTTATCATAAATTGGCATTAATTGTTTTATTACTGCAAGAGAAGCAGGTCTCAACCTTCTTCCGCTTCCGCCTGCGAGGATTATACCTTTCATAAAAACCTCTATCAGGAGTTATTTACACTATTTGAGTTAAATAGTCAAAATACAACTTTAATTCATAATTAGATCTATAACTCAATTTTGAGTTATTAAGAAGAGTGCTTTTAATTTAGTGATTGTTGTTAAAAATGAAATAAAATTAAACATTCAAAAATAAGCCAGATCAAATCTATGAAATCTAAGTGAGTAAGTATAAACAGCAAATTACAGATTTATATAAATTAAAGCAAATACTTATGAAATCTGGAAATCTTCTACTGACTTATAAATAAAAATGTCTTTTTTATTTAAAACAGTTCCAGTTTAAGTTACCTGAAGAACTGAGCATACATATACAGAGTGCGTCAAATTCTACTCCAGATGGATCTGATATAGTAAAGACCCTGATCTCACCTCTGTTGTTGGAATCACATGTAATAGATGGTTTAAGTAATTCAAAGTTCCATGCAGATGTTTTATTATAACTATTATAATTTATTGTTGAAATTCTCGTCCTTACTCCTCCCTGTATATCCAGTTTGGATGCAGGGTCTGTTACACCTATTCCAACATTGCCGGTTGTATATCCTCCTGAGGCAGGGGTAATTACCATAGTTGGAACTTGAGAATTTGTTCCCATGGCGATTGTGTGGTCTGAGTAATTTTTGAGGGGACCACCAATTGCACTCATATAGTCTCCACTTCCAATA
>JBBISZ010000199.1:0-5399 GCA_037441045.1 Deltaproteobacteria bacterium
TTGATATATGTATTTGTTGAAATTGGATCATCTGGTTGACTATAAAATTCATGCAAGATCTACGGGACCATATTCTCTGGTTACACTGCAACCGCGCGGAGGTAAGGCTCAATTTGGGGGTCAGAGACTTGGAGAGATGGAAGTCTGGGCGCTTGAGGCTTATGGAGCGGCATATTCACTTCAGGAGATGCTCACTGTAAAATCGGATGATGTCGTTGGTAGAAACAGGATGTATGAATCCATTGTAAAGGGAGATAATACCCTCGAATGTGGTCTACCAGAATCTTTTAATGTGTTAATTAAGGAATTACAGAGTCTGGCACTTGATGTTCAGCTTCTTGAAGAAGAGGCTGAGGATTATTAATAAGAAATTTTAACAAGGAGTACGGCTTTGAGAGATTTATTAAGTATTTTTGAAAAGCCAAGAGACCCTCTAAGTTTTTCAGCAATGAAGATCTCACTTGCTTCCACTCAGAAGATAAGTGAGTGGTCACATGGAGAGGTCAAAAAACCTGAGACAATAAATTACCGTACATTCAAGCCTGAGCGGGATGGTCTTTTTTGCCCAAAAATATTTGGTCCGGTAAAGGATTACGAATGTCTGTGTGGTAGATACAAAAAGCTCAGAAACAAAAATATGATATGTGAGAAGTGTGGGGTAGAGGTGATTCAGGCTAAGGTAAGGAGAGAGAGACTCGGTCATATTACTCTCTCAACGCCGGTTGCCCATATTTGGTTTTTGAAGAGTCTGCCCTCCAGAATTGCAACAGTACTTGACATCCCTCCGAGAGAACTGGAGAAAGTTCTTTATTGTGAATCGTATATAATTCTGGATCCTGGAAAAACTAATCTGCCAAAGAAAGAGATAATTACAGAAGATAAATATTTGAACTATATTGGTGAATATGGGACTGATTCATTTAAGGTCGGTATGGGGGCAGAGGCTATATTCAAATTATTAAAAGACATTAACATTGAAAATGAGTATCAGAGCCTGAAATCGGACCTGACAAAGGCTACAACTGATACAAAGAAGAAGAAGATCCAGAAAAGGATAAAGGTAATCAATGCCTTCAGAGAATCCGGGAACAGACCGGAGTGGATGATTCTGGAAGTAATACCTGTGCTTCCACCTGATCTCAGACCTCTTGTCCCTCTGGATGGCGGCAGATTTGCTACATCAGATCTAAACGATCTCTATAGAAGAGTAATAAACCGCAATAACAGGTTGAAGAGACTGGTAGAATTGAATTCTCCTGATATAATCGTAAGAAATGAAAAGAGAATGCTTCAGGAGGCTATTGATGCACTTTTTGATAATGGGAGGAGGGGAAAGGTAATTACAGGTTCTAATAAACGACCATTGAAGTCACTCTCAGATATGATCAAAGGTAAGCAGGGACGTTTCAGACAGAACCTGCTTGGTAAAAGGGTAGATTATTCTGGTCGTTCAGTCATTGTAGTAGGACCTGAACTAAAGTTGCATCAGTGTGGTTTGCCCAAGATAATGGCGGTTGAACTTTTCAAGCCTTTTATATTCAATAAACTTTTTGAAAAAGGGTATGTTACGACCACAAAGAGCGCAAAGAAGATGGTTGAAAAGGAGAGGCCGGAGATATGGGATGTACTGGACGATGTTATTAAGGAACATCCAGTTCTATTAAACAGAGCCCCAACACTACATAGACTTGGTTTCCAGGCATTTGAACCGGTTCTTATAGAAGGTAAGGCTATACAACTTCACCCACTTGTATGTACAGCATTCAATGCTGACTTTGATGGAGACCAGATGGCTGTGCATGTGCCACTCTCTCTTGAGGCACAGGTTGAAGCTAGAGTTTTAATGATGTCAACCAATAACATACTCTCGCCTGCAAGTGGCAAACCGATTATTGTCCCCACACAGGATATAGTGCTCGGAATATATTATCTTACAAGAGAGAGGCCGTTTGCAAAAGGTGAAGGTAAGGTGTTCTCATCTTTTGATGAGGTAAGGATGGCATATGACAGTAAGGAGGTTGAACTCCACGCAAAGATCAAAGTTAGGTACAATAATCAAAGGGTGGATACTACTGTTGGAAGGGTAATTTTATATGAGATATTCCCACCGCAGATTCCTTTTGAGATGGTCAATAAAGTTCTTGATAAAAAAGGTGTAGGAGATGTAATTGATAAGTGTTACAGGCTTACCGGTGAAAAAGAGACAATATTGCTTGCAGACAAACTGAGGACGATCGGTTATAAATATGCAACACTTGCAGGTATATCCATTTGCATAGATGATATGAAGATACCACCTGACAAGAATGAAATCTTGAAAAAAGCCATAAAGGAGGTTCAGGAGATAGAAGATCAGTATAACTCAGGTATTATTACACAGTCTGAGAGATACAATCAGGTTATTAATGTCTGGGATAATGTAACCAATATCATTGCAAAAACGATGATGAAGCAGATCCAGATAGATTACTATTATAACCCTGAATATCCTGGTGACATTTCAAAGGCGGTTCAGTCCCAATCTTTCAATCCGATTTATATTATGGCTGATTCAAAGGCGAGGGGTTCGGAAAACCAGATGAAGCAGCTGGCAGGTATGAGAGGACTCATGGCAAAGCCTTCAGGTGAGATCATTGATACGCCTATTACGGCTAACTTGAGAGAGGGTCTATCTGTGTTACAGTACTTCATATCCACACATGGAGCCAGAAAGGGACTCGCCGATACAGCTCTCAAGACCGCCTCCGCTGGTTATCTTACCAGAAGATTGGTGGATGTTGTTCAGGATGTGACGGTAACTGAGTTTGATTGTGGTACCATGGATGGAATAGAGATGTCCTCACTTGTTGAAGGTGGTCAGATTATTGAGAGATTGAGCGAACGTATCCTGGGCAGAACTGCCTTGAATGACATTGTAGATCCGATTACTGGTGAGGTAATAGTCAAGGCAAATGAGGAGATAGATGAGAGACTTGCTGCAAAGATTGAAGAGGCAGGTATTGAAAAGGTAATGATAAGGTCTGTCTTGACCTGTAAATCAAAGTATGGCGTATGTGTTGAATGCTATGGTAGAGATCTGGCAAGGGGAAGGAAAGTAAATGTTGGTGAGGCTGTGGGTATTATTGCGGCACAGTCAATAGGAGAACCAGGTACTCAGCTGACAATGAGGACATTCCATATAGGTGGCGTTGCATCCAGAAAGGCTGAACAGAGCAGCCTTGAGAATAGGTTTGAGGGAATAGTCAAATTCTCAAATCTCAAGAGCATCCCGAATAGAGAAGGTAAAGATATTGCAATGAACAGGTCTGGAGAGATCCTTATTGTAGATGAGCATGGAAGAGAGAGAGAAAGATACAGAATAGTCTATGGGGCCATTATTAAGGTTAAAGAGGGTCAGAAGGTAAAGGCAGGTACCAGACTTGCCGAGTGGGATCCTTATTCAAATCCGATTCTCTCTGAGGTGAGTGGAAAAGTAAAATATGGTGACATTATAGAAGGTATTACGATGCAGGAGCAGGTGGACGAAATCACAGGGCTTTCATCAAAGGTAATTATTGAATCCAAGGACCCCGATGCAAGACCCAGAGTCTCAATAAAAGATCCAAAAGGTGTTACCATTCAGATTCCAAACTCTGATCAGCAGGCGAGATATTTTATGCCGACTGGAGCCATACTTATGGTTGAAAACGGTGCAGAGATAATGGCAGGAGATATCATCGCAAAGATCCCGAGAGAGACAACCAAGACCAAGGATATTACCGGAGGTCTTCCGAGGGTGGCTGAACTCTTTGAGGCAAGGAAACCGAAGGGATATGTTATAATTTCAGAGGTAGATGGAATAGTTGAATTTGGTAAAGAGACCAAAGGTAAGAGATTGCTTACAATTTATCCTGTTATTGAGGGGAAGGTAATAAAACAGGAGAGGGTTGTAAAGAAGTACCTTGTTCCAAAGAGCAAACACATAATCGTTCAGCATGGGGATCTTGTTAAAGCAGGAGAGCCACTTTTTGAAGGACCTATTAATCCTCATGACATCCTGAATGTTCTTGGAGAGAAATATCTGGCAAGATTTCTGGTTGACCAGATTCAGGAGGTCTATAAGCTGCAGGGTGTTAAGATAAATGACAAGCATTTTGAGATTGTTGTTAGACAGATGCTAAAAAGAGTTAGAATTACCAATCCAGGTGATACAGAATTCCTTGAAGATGAACATGTTGAAAAATCAGAATTTGACAGTAAGAACGAGGAGGTATTGAATGCCGGAAAACGCCCCGCCTCAGGAAAGGCACTACTTCTGGGTATTACCAAGGCATCGCTCTCAACTGAGTCATTCATTTCTGCTTCTTCATTTCAGGAGACGACAAAGGTATTGACAGAGGCGGCTGTGGCTGGAAAGACCGATTATCTGCGAGGACTCAAAGAGAATATTATTATGGGCAGGTTGATCCCAGCAGGGACAGGTCTCAGGCGGTATAAATATCTGGACATCATCGTAAACGAAAACTTTGCATCGCAAACCGATAATAGTAGTGTAGATAATGAGCAAAGCCAGAAACCTGTAGAACCGTAAGTCGGGGTCGTCTATAAGTAAAAGTGGAATAAAAGAATAATTTTGCATTCTATTCCCAACAAGAACGCATTAAATCTTGTTTAAAAAAAGTAGTTAATTTCAGAGGGTAATGTAATAAAGTATTTCTATATGGAGCAAGAATTATGTCAGTGATGTGATTAAATTTTTCGTAAATCGGTTATAATTGAAAGAAAGGACAATTGTGTATGGCTTGCGGACATAAAGGTAATAATAAGGAATTTTTAGAATTGAGGTAACATCAAGTATAAATATAAAAGATCTATTTTTTCAGTAAGAATTCTTCTATAACAGAGTAAATTGGTCCATCTGGTGTTAATTCACTCTTATAAAGGATAAATTTTTCAACACTGAAATTGCATATCTCACTATTTGAAAAATTGCGTAATATGAGTGGATCTATCTTAACTGAATGTGATTTTACTCTGCCAAGGGTAAGATGTGCGGTAAATTCTCGCTTTTCCCTTGAGAAACCTGCTACTTCAAGTTCATCCTCAATTGATTTTGTTAGATTTAATATCTGATCTCTACCTTCTTTTACACCTGAGAAGATTATTCTTGGTTTTGAACTGCCAGGGAAAAAACCAATTCCTGATACAGATAGTCTGAATGGAGAATGAAAATTACGAATTATATTCAGTATCTCAATAACCTTTGAAACTCGTTCACCTGATATCTCACCAATAAATTTCAGAGTAAAATGCAGGTTATGAGCAGCAGTCCATTTTATATCTCCTCTAATCAATCTCTTTATGTCTGATATGAGTTTTATAAGTTTTTCTCTTGAACTATTATCAGGGTCTACTGCAAT
>JBBISZ010000200.1:0-5387 GCA_037441045.1 Deltaproteobacteria bacterium
CACCTTAAACTCTTCAACCTGAAAATCCCCTGCATGGTAACTACACCCCTCATCTTTGTATCTACTCTTGCACTCCTTAAAACGAATACTGTAGTGCCCGGTAGGTGCATCCTTCGGTATCTGCCATGTTATGAGAGATGTCTGAAGGTTGTCCCACTTCGGTTCAAACTCCCATATTTTGCCAGACCCGGTATGCTCAATCTCTACCCTGCCCGGTAGTTCATCTGCCGGGACATACACCAGATCCTTAAAATCTCTCCCTCTTATACAACTCTTTATATGAATAGTCTCTCCCGCTCTTAATAGATTTCTACTCAGAACAGAGTGCAGTGTATTACGCTCGGGGTTGTGCGTGGGATAGATATTGAATCTAAACGACTCAATCCCCTTATCCCATGAGGAGTTTACAAATGATATATCCTCCTTATATTTTGCAACAACAAAATAACCCTCTCCAGCCAGCAGATTCCCATATTTACACATTGGAAGTTCTCTCTCACCGGGAAGATTTACATCAACAGAAACAATCCCATCCTTACCTGTCCTTCCAGAAAAATACTCCTTCCCATTACAGTCATAAATTGTAACCTCTGCATCCTCTACAGGTTCTGCGCTCTGCAATCTATTTACAAACACAAGTGATCTATGAACTCCCCTCTTGAATGTAACTGCCATATCTGTTACGAGTGCGATAGAGTGGACATAAGCCTTCTGATTATCATTCCCCTTATTCTTTGCGTTATTCCTCTCATATTCTGGTATCAGATATTCATAGAGATAATTGCTCTCTATCTCCAGAAGATAGAGTCCATATTTTTTAACAGGAATTCCTATTACAGTAGATTCACTAAAATCAATTTTTTCAGATAATTTGTTCTCCTCATACTCAATCCCCAGATTCTTAAAAAGATTCTCCCCAAAGTCATCAAATGATGTCTTATTCAATAATTTAAGGAACTTCTCCATCCCCATCTCCGAGAGATTGTGCTGTCTGAATCTTACATCTGCTGCCAGATATCTATCTGGCTCTTTCTTGATCTCCTTTTTTGAAGAAAACAAAGATTTAATAAATTCCCATATTCTCACAAATATATTCTTTTTCTCCACTTTTACCCGGGATCTACCATCTCCTGTAACAATACCCGAAATTTTCATTGAGAAGTTCTTTTCAAGACCCCTTATGGTAACAGGTATCACACCCTCTCCGTCTATCATCTCCACAATTCCGAAGTTTGAGGCAAATTTTGCAAGCGGCGGCACTCTGTCCATTTTTACAGTAAGAGGAAATTTATCAATATTTGTAAGCGACCTCCCGTATATATCTTTGATATCATCAGGCAGATATAGTTTGTATTCTGACAATGGCTTAAAAGTTCTATTGAAGGATACTGATGATACTATCTCCGTATTCTCAGTCTCATTGTCAGGCAAATATCTCTTTCCAGAATCATCCATCATATAGATTTTACCAAGATAAGATACCTCAAATGGGGAGGAAAACCACACATTAATGGTTCTTATCGGCATACAATCACTATTTTCTGACTCTCTTTCACATCTGATTTCAGCTCTGAATGCATCCATAACTTTGAAGTGAAAGCTCTGTACATAATCCCCGGCAAGCCCTGTGCGAGATGTAATATTCTTAAAGACAAGAGTTATTTTTTCACCATCAGAAAAACGGCTCTTTGCCCTTATCCCATAATATTTTAAATCTTTTAAAAAACGGTAAGGTTTAACCTCCTTCATCAGGGTATTTACATCCTCCCCCGGAATCAACTCTGCCTCAATTACCTCAGATACATTACTTCTCTTAAAATAGATATTTTTAAGGTTCTTATTTATATCTACCTCCCCATTGAAGGCAAAGATAAATATCTCATCATTCCTTATCTCTTCATATTCATTCGGGATTATACTCGTTACTATAATTGAATCTGTATCAAAGCGAAAAAGTCTCTCCCCGCTATACAGATTTCCCTTTGCTGACTTTATATTCTCTTTTAATGTTATCTCACACAAAATCCCACCCTGAAGAGGCTTTTCAAAATTTATTACATAAATAGAGGGATCTTCCCACACACCATCAGGTATCTTATCCAAACAACTAATTTTTTCTATCGGATTAAACTTAAAATCGGGTTCTCCAAGCGGTGCTATCGGTTCAGAGAAGCTAATTCTTACCTCTCTCGCATTTCTCGCCCGCCTGTTCGGAAAGACATTTACATCAAATGAAAACACCTGAAACGAATAAAATAAAAAAGTGATGAGAATAAAATATCTTTTCATAAAAACTCCTTATCTTATTTCAATATTCACACTATCAAGACTCTTCTTTCCTGCATTAAGAAGATTGAGGGTATGTCTACCTTTAGACATATCAAGCATCGTAAACCCCTTATTAAGTCTGATATCCTTATCCTGAAATCTCAAAAAACAATCCCTACAGTTTACAAGGATAAACAACTTCTGTTGTGAAACAGGTATATCAGGGTCAATGGCAAAGATAGAATTATCGGGCGGATATATAATTTTGTAATGAGTATCATCTGCAATACTTATAACCCCTGATGCTGGTTCTGTACCTGAGATAAAATATTCATCCCTTTCAGGCTCAATATTATACTCATAAGAAATTCTCTTTTTTATCAGACCCTCCGGCATATCGCCGGGTTTTGACCCCTTCTTTCTATGGAGCTCTTTCATCATAGCGAGCCAGATCTGGGATGCACCGTGAGCTCCTGAAACATCATACATGGGTTCGCCGGAGAAATTCCCTGTCCAGACTCCAACCGTAAAATGCTCGGAGAAGCCAATACACCAGTTATCTCTCATATCCTTACTTGTCCCGGTCTTAACCGCTGTAAAAAAGGGAGTGGATAAGGTATTTTCCAGATCAAAGGTGGGTGAACGTGCATCACGGTCAGAGAGTATGCTTGTAACAATATATACAGCCGCTGTATCCAGTATCTGTCTTTCCTCTGTATTATTCCCCTTTACAATTTTAAGCCCCTTATATTTCCCACCACTGGCAAAAACCATATATGCCCTTACGAGCTCAAAGAGTGAGACATCCAGACTTCCCAGGGCAAGCGATTCGCCAAAGTAATTCTCACTCATATCAGCCGCACTCACATCAAAGCCGAGATCTTTGAGATGACGGGTATAATTCTCTACTCCGACATTTAAAATCGTTCTTACAGCCGGTATATTCAAAGATGATGCCAGAGCCGTTCTCACTGAGACATAACCCTTATAAGTCCCATCATAATTCTGTGGAGAATATATACCTTTATCCTTGCCAAGATAAATCGGCATATCCTGAAGAATACTCGCAGCCGTAAGATTTTTCTTCTCTATTGCATATTCATACAAAAACGGTTTTAGAGTTGACCCGGCCTGTCTCTTTGCAATTACACCAACAACATACTTCTTTGAGGAATATGAGAGTGCGTTCGGGACATAGGCAAGAATCTCCCCGCTTTTATTATCAGCCACAATGAGCGCCGCATCGTTCAGATTTCTCTTCTTTAGATCCGATACAAACGATTTTACAATCTCAATCGCCCTCTTCTGAATCTCAAGATCAATCGTGGTTATACAGGGAGATGGGTATTTTATAAGCAACTTATCCGAGACTACTGGCAGATAATTATACTCTCTTTTTATGTTTACAGGCATATAGACTTTTTCCACCAGATTCAAAAGTGCTGAATCCTGATATTTAATATTTAGAATGGATGCAATCTTTCTACTCCTTTTAATAAGATCCTCTTTTGAAGAGGAAGGATCTCTTATCAAAGCAAGTAAAATTACAGACTCAACATCATTTAAAAATTCTGGAGACTTTTCAAACATTCCCCACGATGCCGTATAAATCCCCACAACTTCTCCCTTTATCGGAACTGTATTCAGATACGCCTCAAGGATCTGCCCTTTCTCCCATTTGATATCGAGCAATATAGAAAAATATATCTCTTCTATCTTCCTGAGAATTCTACTCTTGTCAGAAAGCCCCATATAACCTCTAATAAACTGCATATTTATTGTGGATGCACCCCTCAATCTATTAGAAATCAGTCTATCTTTTATAGCAGCACCTATAGATAAAAAATCCACACCGTTATGCGAATAGAACCTCTTATCCTCCAATCTCAGGAGCATATTAATAAAATCAGGGTTTACTTCACTTAAGCTTACATAGCCGATGTTTCTCATAGAATAGTCTCTTCTGGATTCTGAGAGTGGATACAGATTTCTATCCAGCACAATACCTTCAGAGAGATTAAAATGCCTGAGCCTGAATTTATTGTAATCTGGCAGTTTTAGATAGGCATTGAGGGTCAAACAAAAGGCTACCAAGAAAAACATGATTATTAAGATATTAGAGTATCTGGTGAGTGATTTAATATTTCTTATTCTCATCAGTTCAGGCAAATTAATAAATCTATCCTATATATAAAATCCCAGACAAATTAAATAACATGTGTCAATCATCGTCTATCTCTATAATAAAAAATATTACAAAAAGCAAGCCAATCAAGTAAGAATTAAAAGATCATAATAATTTACATAATGCTCGACGAGAAAGATTGCTATCGATTTTTAAATATTACAAACTGGCTCTCACCGAAGGTATTTATGAACAGGTTTGATATTCTTTTTATATTTTTTCCTATTTTCAGATGCAGCAGCAGATATGAGCAGATTTAAAAGGTAAAGCTGTTAACACATCCAGGACTTACTTATATATTATGCTTCTTAAGAAAATAACTGAATGATTTATTTTTTGCTTTACTGTTTCTATAGAAAAACGCCTAATAATTTCTATTCTAGAATCAAATCTCTTAGGGATTAATTAGTTAAATTGCTCTCTTCAGTGGCATTGTTTGTATCTCTCAAAGAAGAAATCTTAAGTTCTTGCGACTTTTCAGCATCTAATTCTGCGAGATACAAACTTTCTATTCCCTTTATCACAACTACTATTTTATCTATATCAATGTTCTTAAACCTATTTTATATCTCCTGTTTTTTGTCTGTTATACAAGGGGCGCTATTAATATCTGCAAAAAATATAAGTTGCATCCATTGTGTTAATACTCTTAAGATAGGCATCAACTTTTGCATTTTTTTGTGTATATTTGTACAGTTGTACTTCGCCATTACCATATCTTTTTTCAAGTTCAGGCTTTACAACTTTATTAAAAAACTCCTCATCATCGTCGCCTTCAACAAAAAGAAATCATTGGATATAGTTCGTACTTATTACCCAATAAGTTTTGTGCATAAAGTTCATCTATACCTATTTCATACTTTAGAAATTTTTTATTGTTTCCTTCTCAGAGGGTCTGGAAACGGAAGTATAATAAGAATTGTGTCTTTTAATA
>JBBISZ010000201.1:0-5338 GCA_037441045.1 Deltaproteobacteria bacterium
TAAGGTCATTTTCTTAGCATATAAATAGCAGATTTGAATTTGAGTATTTAATTTAAAGGTGTATCAATTTAACCATCCCGACCCCCTTCAAATTAACTAAATGGTAAGGTATGGTTGCCTTTATTAATTATTTTAAGAAAACAAACTATTATTTTTGAGAAATGCAAATTGGTATTGAAAATACGATTATTTTGAAACAATAAAAATGGGTAAAAGAGTAGTAATATGAGGATTGAAATAAGAAAATCTTCAGGTTGTTCGTGCAGTCTGGTTGAATAGTTTTATTGAGTAAAAAATATTTTTTACGATTATTTTAGATTATCTTTAAGCAAGCTTTAATATACTTTTGAGTACTCAATCAGAGGGTGTTGGATTTAAGGCGATAGGAGTGAAATATTTTACTGTCATCCTTCCATTAGACTCATAGAGAACTAAATATTGTCAGTAAGATAAAAGTCAGATTTGAGTAATACAATCTCCAGGATGTTCCTGATATTCCTATCCCTTCCACCGAATAATATTAATTCCCTAACATATAAAATTTGAGCCCCCAAAAATGTCTGGACAGACGGGGTGCGGCACACTTCATCACTTTTAGTTTTACTTGTTTTTACCTGGATGTTTATCAATTATTACCTTGATTTTGCACCTAATATTTATTATAGAAAATGCCGGTTAGTGAGCGTTATCAGAAATGATTTTTTGTTCTAAATTTTTTATTCAGGAGATTAAATGTTTTATTTGAGAGTAAGAGATCATTTTGCCGCCGCACACTATTTGAGGGGTTACAAAGGTAAATGTGAATCGCTACATGGACACAACTGGGAGGTCGAACTGGAGGCAGGATTTGATAAACTGGATGATAGTGGACTTGCGATGGATTATAAGGATCTAAAAAAAATCTTGCAGGAGTTAATTGAATCCTTTGACCACAAAGAGTTAAATCGCCTTCAGGAGTTCTTTTCAAAAAATCCAACGACTGAGAATATTGCTGTAATTATATATCAGAAGGCTAAACAGAGGCTTGAGCCTTTCGGTTGTAAGAGATTGGCTGTAACAATATGGGAATCCAATGACTCCTGTTGCCGTTATGAGGAATAAATATGAGAATCTGTGAGATATATCAGAGTATTCAGGGTGAGACATATCTGGCAGGAAACCCTACCACGATAATTCGTGCTGCAGGATGTAATATGAATTGCAGTTACTGTGATACAAAATATGCCCTTGATTATGGCAAAGATATGAGACTGGAAGATATTTTATCTGAGGTTAAGAGACTTGACTGGAAGTATGTTATGCTGACAGGGGGCGAGCCACTTTTGCAGGAAGAGTCCAGGAGATTGAGTCAGATGATTGTGGATGCAGGATATATACTTTCAATAGAGACCAATGGGAGTTTTGATATATCTTCTTATTGCAATGATGCAATTATAGTAATGGATATTAAAACCCCTGATAGTGGGTATGCAGATTACAATAGGTACGAGAATATAAGGTGTATTAAAGAAAAAGACTGTATAAAATTTGTTGTTGCATCTCAAAAAGACTTTGTCTGGTCTATTAATATCATTAAGGAGTATGATATTCTATTAAGGACTGAAAATGTACTATTCTCACCAGCAAAAGGTTTTGTAAAGCCCAACGAACTGGCAATATGGATTCTTGAATCTCATCAGAGAGTAAAATTTAATCCAAATCTTCACAGATGGATATGGGGCAATGAAAAAGGCAGGTAAGGCAGTAGTTTTATTATCAGGCGGTATGGATTCCGCTACCACTCTGGCATTAGCCTTAAGAAAATTTAATATTATTGCTCTACATTTTAATTATCACCAGCGAACAGAGAAGAGAGAATTGTGGTCTTTTAGAAAATTATGCGATTATTATAATGTAGAAAAGCAGTTGATCATTGATATGGATTTTCTAAGGAAGATCGGTGGTTCAACTCTGATTAAAGGCAAGGGAAAGATTCCTGCTCCACTATTCAAAAAGGGTGTAATACCATCGACTTATGTCCCTTTCAGAAATGGTATCATGATGTCAATAGCTGCGGCAGTAGCCGACAGGTTTGATGCAGACCGGATTTATATAGGCGCTGTTGAGGCTGATTCATCAGGATATCCTGACTGCAGAGAGAATTTTATCCTAAATTTTGAGAGGGCGGTAAGATCTGGTACAAGAAGAACACATCTTAAAATTGTTGCACCATTGATAAGCCTGTCAAAGGCGGAGATTGTAAAACTGGGTAATAAAATGGGTGTTCCTTTTGAATATACATGGTCATGCTATAAGTCGGATAAGGAGCCCTGCCTTGAGTGTGAATCCTGCATCCTTCGAAAGCGCGGATTTGATGCTGCTGGTATAATAGATCCTATACTTCGGTAATTATTTTGCTTAAGAAGCGTTTATTTATTCCTGAAAATTTGCAATTTTAACAATTTTTGTGCTAATAAATTATAGTTTTAATGCACATCTACCGTGTTTTAAATGGAACATAACAAATGCCGAATAATAAAATAAATTGCAATATAAATTGTTTTTCTATATAATAATATTGTAAGCACTTAGAGCCAGGAGGCAAAATTATGAAAAAGAAGGCCTTCATATATTTAGTTTTTATATTCGGAGTCTATGCCGTTCTTACGATGTTGCATTGCAGTGGTGATATCTCTTCTATAACTTCTGATACGGGCGGGGAACAGAGATCCTGTAAAAATTCGGCGCAGTGTGCAAAGGATGAGGTCTGTGTAAACAATGTTTGTATAAAGAAGGATGGTGGTTCAGTTAATACCTGCCGAAATAGTACAGACTGTGAACCTGATGAGGAGTGTGTTAATTCTGTTTGCAAAAAGAAGATATCAACTGATGCTGGCGATGAATTGCCGCTGGATGTTGAACCAGTTGAGGCAAAATCATGTAATTATAATTCTGAGTGTAATGAAGGTTTTGTATGTAATATAGAGATGCATACCTGTGTACCGGGTGGTAGAATCAAGGTGGATCCAACACAGGTAGAATTTGGAAGTGCTGCCCCAGGTCAGGAAGTCAAGAAATCTGTTATAGTTACAAATGTAGGTAATGGTTCTCTTACTGTTTATATGGTAGATTTCGAGAGTAACACAAATCCTGATCCAGAACATCCCAGATTTACAAGAAATGTTGATAAAGTAATCCCGGCCAGTCTTCAACCAAATGACACTTTGAATATAGAGATTATCTACAAGCAGGATGATGCTACCCCTGATAACGGATTTCTTGTTATCAACAGCTCTGATATTACTCAGCCGAGTGTAAAAGTTTTTCTATTCAGCAAATATAAAAATCCTC
This sequence comes from Deltaproteobacteria bacterium, assembly GCA_037441045.1. GTDB lineage: Bacteria > Myxococcota > SpSt-1050 > SpSt-1050 > SpSt-1050 > SpSt-1050. Next base: position 3,331 of record JBBISZ010000201.1, read on the forward strand.
CTGATCTGGCAATTGTAGACAGGTCATTTGAACCACCCAAAATTTTATATCCTCAGTCAAATTCACAGAATACTTTTGGGATCGATCTTGGAAATATTCCTATAGGCAACACCAAAGACCTTATGGTAACGCTCTATAACCAGAGCGATGATGGAATTCTTGCGATAAAAGCGACAAATGTGACTCAGATGAGCAAAAATAAGATAGATATTGAATTCAGGTCAGTAATTGATCCTAATACCAAGTATACAGCCCCGTTCTATCTTGGTGCAGGAGAGATGGTAGATATGTATGTAAAATATACGCCGACCCAGAAAGAGGCTCAGGAGCTTACCAGAATGGTAATGGTTACCAATGATCCGGATATAAATGGTGATCATCTGGATGATACGGGAGAATTGACCATTAATATTGTCGGACAGGCGGGGTATGTTCCGCCAGGTATTAATGTAGATAAGTCACAGATAAATTTTGGGGAGGTTCAGGTATCGCTCTCATCTGAGGATATTTTCAATATTTGTAATACGGGAGAAGATAATCTAACAATTGATGGAACTTCTGGACTGGACAACCCAAATACAGACTATTCTCTCTCACCTTCAAAACTGGGTGGTACTCTAACAGGTGGGGCATGTGTTGAGGTAAAGGTGAAATTTTCCCCAACGACTGCTGGTGCTCAATTTAACAAAGTGGTTATCAAGAGCAATGACCCGCTGAATCCTATTATTGAGGTACAACTAATGGGAACCGGGACTGATCCCAATATGGTTGTAACACCTGATACAGATATTGATTTTCAAATAGTTGAATTGGGTAAGGAATCACCTGTACAGAATGTATCTATATATAATTCTGGTAAAGGCTCTCTCTCAATCAATTCAATCGGGCTAAGTATCGGTTCGAGTACTGATTTTATCATTGTAAATCTTCCTGAGCAGTTCCCTGTAATGCTAAAAGGGGATGGCCAGGAGACCCTGACTTTTGGTGTAAAGTTTAAGCCTTCTGTTTCTTCTGATCCTAATCAAATCAAGGGTGCGATTGAAATCAAGAGCAGCGATAAGGACAATCAGGTAAAGTATATAAATCTTGCAGGAATTGGGTTTGCATGTCCAAATGGCTTTTCAGACTGCAATAATGATATGAGTGATAGGTGTGAGACAAATATTCTTACATCCATTGAACATTGTGGATTCTGTACAAATGCCTGTAAAGTTGAAAACGGGACTCCTGTCTGTCTTAATGGTAATTGCGCAATAGGAAGTTGTAACCAATTTTATGCAGATTGTGATAATCTATATAATACTGGTTGCGAGACTCCAACAGAGACAGATATCAACAATTGTGGTAAGTGTGGGCTTAAATGTTCTGTTCTGAATGGCGTGCCAAAGTGTACGAGCGGGACCTGTGCTATTGATAAATGTAACACTCCTTATAAGGATTGTAAAAATGGATATGCTGATGGTTGCGAGACCAACACGAATACAGATGTAAACAATTGTGGTGGTTGTGGTAAGATATGCAGTGCCAATAATGCCTCTTCGAAATGCATAAATGGTTTCTGTGCCATTAATCAGTGTAATTCAGGATTTAAAGACTGTGATGGAGTTTATTCAAATGGGTGTGAAATATATATAGCTGGAGATAAGGATAATTGTGGAGATTGTGGTGCAATATGTATGATAAGCAATGCCAATGCGAAGTGTGTTAATAGTCAATGTGCCATAGATAGTTGCATAGGGGATTACGAGGATTGTGATGGGCAGGTGAGTAATGGTTGTGAAATCAATATTTCCAATAATGTAAATAATTGTGGTTTCTGTAATTTTGCCTGCAGTATTGTCAATGCTTCTCCAAAGTGTGTTAATAAGGTATGCGCTATTGATTATTGCCTTGGTGCATATAAGGATTGTAACGGACTGGTCAGTGATGGCTGTGAAGTCGATAGTAATATTGATATTGATAATTGTGGTACCTGTAATAATAAATGTACTGTTGCTAATGGAACTGG
>JBBISZ010000202.1:0-5298 GCA_037441045.1 Deltaproteobacteria bacterium
TATTTTATTTTTTTTTTATTTTTATGTGTTATTTGGTGATCTACACTTTACAAGAAATATAGCGAATACTATTTTTTGTTAGTTGAGTAGGTTGCCAATTCTTTTAGTTATTAGATAATGAAACTTATTATAGTAAATTAATACGAAGAATCGCGGAATCAAAATTTTTTTTGTAAGAATGAATTAAATTTTTATTTTTAAATTGTTGAGGTACTGAGAAATTAATTAAAAAACAGTTGTTTTTTGAGAGCGGATTTAATGTTAATATGAAGCGGTTATCACATAATTATCTCAAATAGCAATGAGAGGTGTTAATAAAAAATCAAATCTGGCTTGTGCCTGGCATAATTACATTGTCGAGGGATTTTGGCATCTTCCAGAGTACTTCATATATCGGTATGGCTTCTGATTTGCCCTTTAAGACTTTTTCTCCAAGATATCTAAACATAAATCTGCCCTGAACCTGTCTATATGTCTCTGGACCGATCAATATCTGACCTGGTTCAGCTGTAGCTTGAATCCTTGCAGCGACATTTACTGTATCACCCAGAACTGTGTATTCCATACGCTCCATAGAACCAAAGTTTCCAGCGATTACATTTCCACTATTTATACCTATCCTTATACTTATTTTTCTCTCCTCATGTGCTGTTGAATTGTAGATCTCGAGACCTCTATAAATCCTGAGGGCAGCCTTTATTGCCCTTGCTGCGTCATCCTCTCTTGTATATGGTGCACCAAATAGAGCCATTACCGCATCACCTATAAATTTATCAAGTGTGCCATTCTCCTGAAAAATTGCCTCTGATGTAAGTCTAAAATAATTATTCAAAAATTCAGCCAGTTCTATTGGTTCCATCTTCTCTGCGAGAGGTGTAAAATTTACAATATCTGCAAATAGCACAGTTACATATTTAACGGATGGACTTAAAGGATTATCAAGTATGGATTCCTCTTCGAGGAGCATCCTTGAGACATCAGGGGAAAAGTGTCTGACAAGGCGTAACCTCTTCTTCTCCTCCTCCTGAATCCTTATTCTCAGACGATACTCCTCTATGGCAAGAGCAATTTGATAACCGATAACTGTAACAAGATCAAGATCTGATTTCTTAAACGGTCTCACAAGGATATTGGACTCCAGATAGATTACACCCAGGACACGATCCTCAAGCCAGAGCGGCACACATATTGCTGATGTAATTGAGTGTGCGATAATTGATCTACTTTCTCTAAATCTCAAATCCTCCTGTGCATTTACTGTTAGAATAGAAATACGATCATTTAAGGCAGTATTGATGATGGTCTTTGAATATTCATGTTCTTTTGTATCCCTTCCGTCAAGGTATTTTGCGACTTTTAACTCAAGTTCACCCTCACCGCCAATCATTAATAAAAGGCATTTGTCAGCTATGAGATCCTTTACGACAATTTCAACAATTCGCGAGATTACATCCTCAAATTCATAACCCTGGATGAGATATTTTCCGATCTCGGCGAGTATCCCCAGTCCCTCAATGAGAGCCTGAGGAGCCTCTTTCTGAAAATCTTTAATATTTCTGAGTGTGGTCTCTTTGCTCTTTAATAGATCTTTTGCACTCTGTTCATCTATCTCAGCAAGTTCACTTTCGAAAAAGATAGCTGGTGTCTTGCCAAAATGGATATTATCTTTATGCCTGAGTTCACTCTTTGTTATGCGTTGACCGTTTAAGAATGTTCCATTTACGGAGGAGAGATCTTCAATAAAATATTTTCCATCCTCAGATATTGTTATTTCGGCATGATTTCTGGATATCCATGGATCTTTGAGCCTTATATTACAATCAGGTGATCTGCCGATTACATTCTTGCCTTCCATCAACTTAAATGATGTGCCTTTGTCATATCCACCTGTAAGAACAATAGATGGCATCTTATTCTCCGCTGATGGTAATTATCTCTTTTGCCAGAAGTTTAAGTTTTAACACCCTTGCAGTCATTGATAACAGTACAAGTTTTTCCCTTATATTACTGAGATTTGCAATATCTTTAAAATTTTCTGCGGATTTCAGGACTTCAAGGGCGGCAATTGATAAATCTGGATTATCAAAATTGAGGGCACGATTTATTATTTCATCCTCCACAATTTTTGGTTTTTGAGATATGTACCATCTGAGAGCCGCTTCGAATTTTTTAATATCTGAAGAGGTTCTAAGTATTTGCATATTTTCCCGTCGTTCCCTCTTTTCTGGTGAGTCACCCTCCAGTTTATCAATAGTCTCTGCTACCTTACCGTTCCTAAATGCCTCTTTTAACTTATGTTTATAATTTGCGACAATAGACTTTTGCCTCTTTGACTGAACTGCTATTTTTTCATCTCTTACGAATCTTGAACGATCCTTTTTTTTATCTATCTCCCGCCAGGATGGGCGTTCTCTCTCATCATCATTGTACATCTGGATCCTGCCTCTTTCTAATTAAGATGATACCTGTTGTTAAAGCCCCGATTCCTACAATTGCAAGAAGTATGAGAGTAATAATAAGCCACTTTTTATCCGAGGTTGACGGAGTGGAGTTGTCCTTTACAGGAGTGTTTTTTATTATTGTATCCATCATCTTAACGGTTGCATTTAATTCATCTAATGTCTTATTGAATCCAATTGTCTGTCCCTGTGGTGCATCTTTGAATCTATCGAGCATCTGAGACATCTTTTCTACTACAAACTTTTTTCTTTTTAATGCCTCGAGGTTTATACCATTTTCAAAATATTCAGGATATTTCTGTTTGATAGCCTCCATCACCTTTCGTTCGTCTTTAATTATTTCATTTACATTTTCGAAGGATGAGATGATCTCTTTATTTTCTGATTCTGCAGTTGGCTTTATACTCTCAATATTGGCAAGGGCAAACAGGTCATTGAAGATCTGTTCATTGAATTGTGAAAGCTGGTCAAATTTTGTCTTGAGTCGGGTATATTCATCTTTGATCTGGTTGAGTTCCTCATCTTTTAATTTGAGTTGCCTTTTTAATGCCGCCACTTTGCCTGCCATTTGAGATACGAGCCCTTTATATCCGGAGACTATGATCTCCTTTGACTGTTCATACATGGATTTTAACAGGTTTGAATCCTCTGCAAGGCTCTTATATACCTCATCACAATCCATGAATTCTTCTCTATATTGGAATATTTTGATCCTGGATTCTTCAACTGATTTGAAAAACTCTACTAAATCATCTACCTTTTTGGAAAACTCAGAAGATTTGATCTTTGTATATTTTGAAATTTCCTGAGATAACCTTTTTACCTCTTCTCTTGCTGCATTCATCTCATTTTTGAGTTCATTCGAGACCTCACAGGGATCGGCATTTTCATTGATATTCTCTTCACCTGGAATAGTATTTAGAAAGGCTCTAACCTTTTTCCAGAAGGCGCACTTCTCATTCTTCCCTACAAGCATTCTTCTTAAGATCTGAATCATTCTCTTTCTCTGTCCCTCTTCAGAAAGAGATTTTGCCCTTTCAAAGAGAACCTTCTGCCTCTCAGAAGGATTGCAGGATTTATAACAGGATTCAAGTTTGTATAGTTTTGTATTTATGACAGAGCGGAGTTCTTTTATTTTGTTCTTATATTTTTCTGCATCCAGTAATTCTACCTCGCCAAGGGCTGAATTGTATAAATTGTATGCGGTTTAACAGTCTTCCATTTTTTCAGCCTCAGATGCCTTTTTCATCAGACTATCAAGATTATAAGCGTCTGTTGAATCCTGTGCATATAGAGAAGCATTAAATAATAAGAACAAAATTGTAAAAATGTAAAATTGCTTAATCATCGTCGCACCTCTTTTCATCTATATCGCCATCTCTGTCAATAAATACAGAGTGAGGTGAACCATCTGTCTGAAACTTCATAATTACACATCTGCTTTTTGATGAGACCTCAAATTGTACATCTGAGAGTCTCTCATTCTCTTTTAATAGGGTGAGTCGCTTTACTTTGCCCTTATCTCCAGATGCTGGAAAGATTGCCCATATATTCCTAAAGCCATCTGCTGCGAGGATATAAGTCCCATGAACTTTTACGATATTGATATCTTTTGGAGTTGTTTTTTCTTCATTTAGAATAATTGAGGCATCAAATGCCTCTCCGCTCGGGAGTGCTATATATCCGTCTGTTGTAATTGGCACTTTTTCTGAGGATGAGAATGACTGATTAAAATATGTCTTTGGTAGACAGGCTGAGAAAACAAATAACAAAATAAAAAAATACCTTAACATAAATTAAAAAAACCAACCTTTCTCATGTTCTGGTTAACAGTTTTATAACCATAAAAGTTCATCAAAAAACTTGAAATATATCTATCACATTTTTAAAACATTGCAATATATACCTTGATATTGTATTTAAATTAATCCAATTACTTTATATGTAAAGGAGAGTCTATGTATTCCGGGATAAAATTTGCTATAGATGAATGGAAGCAAATACTGGGTGATGAATTTGTAAAAACAGATGATGAACTGCTACCTTATGTGAGTAGTGTATCTGGCACAAAGAAAAATGTACCAGCACTTTTAATGCCATCCAGAGTAGAGGAGGTTCAACAGATAGTTAGAGTGGCAGGTAAATATAAAACTCCTTTGTATACTGTCAGTAGAGGGAGAAACTGGGGGATGGGCTCAAGACTTCCAGTAAGAGATGGTTGTGTAATTGTTGAATTAAGCAGAATGAACAGAATAATTGAAGTTAATGAAAGATATGGTTATGCAATTATTGAACCAGGTGTGACTCAGAAACAGCTGTATGATTATATTCTGCAAAATCGCCTGAATTTGGTGATGGATGTTACTGGTTCAGGTGCTGAGTCCAGCATAATTGGAAATGCTCTTGATAGGGGTGTAGGATATTTTAGCGATAGAGGAGAGGAGATATCAGGATTGACAGTTGTTTTACCTGATGGCGAAATTCTAAGTACAGGATATGGACATTTTAAGAATGCGAAAGCCACACATCTATTCAAGCATGGAATAGGCCCATCTGTTGATGGACTTTTTATTCAGGGGAATTTTGGAATTGTTGTAAGGGCTGGGATCAATCTTATTCATAAACAGGAGGCAAATGTTACATTTATTGCAAAGTTGAAAAGAGAAGAAAATCTGCCTGATTTAATAGATAAAATTAGAGTACTAAGATTTAACGGAGTTCTTAAAAGTGTGGTTCACATAGGAAATAAAGAAAGGGCGAGAATATCACTTACTCCTTTGATATTTGAAGAACTTAAGAAGAGATTTCCAGAAAAGAGTGATGATTTGCTAAAAAGCAA
>JBBISZ010000203.1:0-5281 GCA_037441045.1 Deltaproteobacteria bacterium
GGGGGGGGGGGGGGGGGGGGGGGGGGGGGGGGGGGGGGGGGGGGGGTGGGGGGGTTGTGGGGGGGGGGGGGGTGGTGTGGGTGGGGGGGGGGGGGTGGTTTTATAAAGATATTTTATGTGTTTATTTTTAGTTGTCAGTTTATTTCTAATCGGGGCACACGGAGAGAATTCGCTGGGAGTAAATACGCATATTCTTCACAATGATGTTTATGATGCAGTAGCTGCTGCAGGTATTCCGTGGGTAAGAATTGATGTGAACTGGTTTGATATAGAGCCTCAGCAGGGTAAGTTTAACTGGGGTGAGATTGATAGAGTTGTAAATAAGGCACTCTCTCTAAATATGAAGATATTCGCAACATTTGCATATACGCCGGGATGGGCATCATCGGGTAATAAGGACGGTAAGGCGAATAGCAATGATGTTCCGGAGCCAGGTCTCTATGAAAAGGCACTCTCTGAGGCAGTAAAGAGATATAGAGGGAAGATATATCACTGGGGACTCTGGAATGAAGTAAATCTTGAAGGTTTCTGGGAAGGGACGGCTGATCAGTATGTGGATCTGATTGTATTTCCTGGTTATGATGCAATTAAGACTAACTGCCCTGAATGTTTTTCTCTGGGCCCTGAACTTGCAAATGTTGGAGATAAGTTAAACGACTTTTATAATACGATATTTTCAAGAGCAAAGGATAAGTTTGATATTATTACTCATCATATTTACCAGACCTTCCCCGAACTGGATCCGTGGGCAGGATATACCTCTGATTCATTCTTTAATGCGCTTGAGAAGAAGAGGACATTCTCCACAAGGATGGCGCTCTACGAGGCTCTTACAAAATACAATATTACTTCAAAGGATGTGTGGATTACAGAGACTGGATATCGGTGTGAGCCAGCTATAGATCAGTCTGAAATGAATAATCAGAGACTTTATTATGAACTCGTCTTAAAGGCTCAGATTGAAAGGAGCTGGTGGACCAATACATTCTTTTATGAAATTTACGATTGTGGAACAGATATTCCCGATTGCAGTATAGATGGATATGGAATTTTGAGAAGGACTTCACAGCCTGATTCCACTTATCAGGACAACTTCTTATTTAAACCAGCATATTATTATTTAAGAGACTTTCTTAATCAGCACCCTGAATTTAAGAACCAGTCACAAATTGATGCTGGGTATGAGGATGTTGCTGTTAAAGATATTTTTGAAAATGATGTCAGTACAACCGACGATGGAGGAGGAATTATAAAGAGGGTAAAGGCAATAAAGATAGATAAGAGTCCTGTTATTGATGGAGATCTGAGTGATTTTTACCTGATTGAACCAGTAATTCTAAATACAGGTAATTATGTTAAACTTACATCAGATAGTTCGGGAGACAGTGATATAAGTGCAAGATTTTTCTTTATGTGGGACAGCAAAAATCTTTATATCGCAGCCATTATTAAAGATGATAAGAATTTTAATACAGAACAGCCTGCTGATATATGGAAGGGTGATTCTGTGCAGATGGCATTTGACTCTGATCTGGATAGAACTGAGTGGAGTTATGATGAGGACGGCGATTATGAGTTTGGTTTTGCTGTTGTAAATAATTCTATCTCTACTTATAGATGGGTTGCTCCAATAACTTCTAAGGCTTTTAATATGTTTTCTGCTTTTAAGAAGAATGGCAATGAGATTACTTATGAATTATCAATACCATTTGAGAATTTGTTACCATTTTCTGCACAGATCGGGAAGACAGCCGGTATAAGTTTTCTTGTAAATGACAATGATGGAAATGGAAGGGAGGGGTTTGTTCAGTTTACAGAGGGAATCGGTCTTGGTAAGAATCCTGCAGCATTTGGTGAAATTACTCTTGCTGGAGGTTTGTGTGAGATAGAAAAAGAGTGTAAGAATATATCAGATTGTGCTGGACTTATACCTCAATGTAATTGCATAGGGGAATGGATCTGTAATGGGAGGGGGATGTGTGAGTGGGTCTGCAGTATAATGGATGCTGGAATTGATATAGTTGAACAGGAGGATACCAGTGTACAAGATATCATTCTTTATGATGTGAGTGGTAGAGAAGATGTTCAGAGTATAGATAATTTTGTGCCAGATAGCATGGAGGAAGATTATAAATATTATGTGTGTGATTGCACAGAATCTATTGATTCTGTCTGTCCCGAAGGGGCTATCGGAAAAAAGGATATGCTTTGTAAGAATAATACAGGTAATATAGGTTATTGTTGCTTTTATACTGGGATAGAAGATGATTATTATCCTGAAGTGATCAGAGACGGAGGAAAGGGCGTTTCTTCCGTTATTGAATCCTCCAGCGGTTGTGGTTGTAGTTTATTGCAATAATTAAATGAGTAATTCAATATTAGAAAATTTAAGTTAGATATAAAAGGAGCATTATATGAAAAAGAGTAACATTAAGTCTTACTATTCAGAAAAAGGATTCTGGGATAAATTGAAGAAGTATGCGAAAGTCATTGGAAAGAATATTGTTGAGAAGGCTCTCTGGCTCTACTATGCTATGGAGAAGCCCAATTGCCCTTCTTGGGCAAAAACAGTAATTATAGGTGCCCTTGCATATCTGATTTTTCCAGTAGATGCTGTACCAGATATTATACCAGGTGTTGGTTATACAGATGATATGGGATTGATGATGGCGGCAATAGGGACTGTATCTTTCCTGATTGATAAAGATGTAAAGAAAAAGGCAAATGAGAAATTATCAGACTGGTTTGATTAAATCTTATTAATTGTTAAGTTTTTGTGGTACTAACAGTGTGGCAAAAAGTTTATTATTCTTTCTATTGCCTCTGATATTGTTAATTCATCTCTTACAAGTGAAATCCTTATATAACCTTTACCATTTGTTCCGAATGAGCTTCCCGGTAGGACTACGACACCGGTATTCATAATCAAATTGTATACAAACTCCATATCATCTTTGATATCGGAAGGTAATCTGGTAAAAATATAAAATGTTGCTTGGGGCTTTTTTATGTTCCAACCACAGGAGTTTAATTTATCTACCACTATGTCTCTTCTTCTTCTGTATGTTTCAACCGTCTTTATGAGATGTTTTTCTACATCAGGAGATTTAAGAGCGAATGCCCCGAGTTTTTGCAAAGGTTTGAATACGCCAAAATCAATATTTGATTTTACATCTGAAAGTATCTTTATTACCTCTCTGTTTCCAGCATAAAACCCAAGTCGTATTCCCGGTAAATTGTATGTCTTTGAGAATGAATGCAACTCAACTGCTACATCCTTTGCTCCGTCTATTTCAAGAATGCTGGGAGGCATATATCCATCGTAAGCAATTTCGCAGTAGGTGTTGTCATAGAGAATTATAATATTGTTCTTATGAGCAAAGTTTACAATCTCTTCAAGGTGCTTCTTATCGGTTATGGCAGCAAGAGGGTTTGATGGATAATTTATTATCATCAATCGGGATTTCTTTATGATATCTGAAGGGATACTGGATAGATCAATCTGATAGTTGTTCTTTTCAAATAATGGATAACCATAGCCATTAACGTATGCAAATGAAGGTAAATAATTATAAAGTGGATATCCCGGATTGGGATAGAGAAGTATATCATCAAAGTTAAGAAGTGCAACCGGAAGATTCGTCAGTCCTTCCTGACCTCCAATCGTGTGAATTACCTCTAAATCAGGGTCAATATCTACATTGAATCTGCGTTTATACCATTTGGTTATTTCCAGATGAAGTTCTCTTTCGGAAAAGGGGTAACCATAGAGAGCGGGATCTTTTACATATTCTGATAGTTTTTCTGTCAGGATATTTGCTGGTTTCTGGTCGGGACATCCTATTCCAAGATTGATTATATCTTTTCCTTTCTGGCGTGCCTGCTGGGTCCACTCATTCAGTATCTTCCATATACCTTCCTTATAATTCTGAAATCTCTTTGATTGCAAGATTTCCATTATATCTTATCTCCCAAAATCAATTATGTTTGTATATTAAGTCAGTAAATAAAACAAATACTTTTTTACAGGGAATAGGCTGCCTCAAAGAATAATTGGTCTCATTAGTTTAATTCACAAATAACAGAAAGAATAGCAGAAAGTAACTGGCACTCTATTTTAGCACTTCACTATTTCTTGATAGATGTGTGATGTGTTTTTATGTTTTTTAAAAATATTACCAGATTATTTTATGTTTTTGTTTTATTGCTTATTTGCTTTATTTTATGTTAGATGTTATTTGTCTTTTATATTAGAGGTAATGAGATGTTAGAAAATTTACTTGTTAATCTTCTCTGGAAGAAAATTCTCCCCCGAATACCTGTTGAAGTTGTTCCATTGTTGGGGCAACTACTTTTTATGAAGTCGTGGGGAAGATTTGATGATGCTGTAAAAGATCCTGAGCGATATCAGAGAGATAGGTTGAGAGAAATTCTGGATAGAAATAAAGATACAGAGTTTGGCAAAAAGTATGGATTTTCAAATATAAAGAGTGCAGAGGAGTATAAAGAGAAGGTGCCAATCCAGACATACGATTTACTTGACCCGTATATTGAAAAGATGAAAAATGGAGAGAAAAACATTCTTACATCCGAGGAGGTTCTATTTTTTGGAAGGACGAGTGGGACCACAGGGGCTGCAAAGTTTATTCCAGTGACTACATCCTTTCTTGCTGAATACAAACTTCCGAGGAGGGCATGGATGAGGCAGGTGATAGCGGAGATGCCCGGACTGGTTTACGGAAGACTGCTCACCATTCATTCGCCAAAGATAGAAGGAAGAACAAAAGGCGGTATCCCTTATGGCTCAATAACTGTAGCTATGGGCGCAGACAATCTTGGGCTTTCTATTGCAAGGGGTTTTCATGAAATCCCTATGGAGGTCTTTTTCATAGAGGATTTTGAGGCAAAATATTACTATATATTGCGGTTTGCCCTTGAGATGGAGATATCAGTAATCGCTGCAATAAATCCATCTACAATTTTGCTCTTTGTAAAGAAGTTGACCCAGCATGCAGATCGGTTAATAAAAGACCTTCAGAATGGAGATATAGATCCTTCATTTTCTGTGGATAGAATAATAAGAATGAGACTCAAAAATCTATTAAAGCCAAATAGTATTATGGCTGAGAGATTAAAAAAGAGTCTTGATAAGAATGGGTATGTAAGACCTGTTGAGATCTGGGAGAGGCTCTGTGGGCTTATGTGTTGGAAGGGAGGGTTTGGACCTTATTATATTTCTCAATTTGAGCCATATTTTGGAAATCTACCAATAATGGACTAC
>JBBISZ010000204.1:0-5263 GCA_037441045.1 Deltaproteobacteria bacterium
GATCCAGAAACCCCTGAAGTAGATGATCCTACAAAGTTAATTGTAAAGAGCAGTGCTGATATTTATATGGTTAAGACTGCAAATATCTCTGAGGTTTTATCGGGTGGGATTATAAAATATACAATAATGATATTAAATACAGGTACAGATTACGGGAGAGTTATTGTTGTAAAGGATAGTTTTGATGAGATGTATAAGTATATTGATAATGTGATTCCGGGCGGTGAAGGTGTTTATGATTCCTCATCTCATACGCTCGCATTTAATCTTCCACTACTCGGGCTTGCACCTCAATACTATAAGCGATTTGATTTCTCTGTTAGACTGAGAGAAGAGATTCCAGATGGGACATTACTCAGAAATCAGGCAAAACTTTCTGGCTCAAATGTCGGTGAGACATTGAGTGACAACAATGCAGATAGAGCAGATGGGCTTAACAAGACAGAGGTAAAAGTAATCAACAGACCCGATATTGAGGCGATCAAAATTCCTTACAGGAAGAATGGGAGTATCATTGGAGTCAATGAATATGTATACCCTGATGAGGAGTACCAATATAAAATAAAATTGAAAAACAATTCTGATATCGAGGCAACCAGCATATCAGTAACAGATTATATAGACAATGAGCATCTTATTGTTATGAATGTGGATGGTGGTGGAACATACGATGGGAATGTAATTAAATTTACCTATCAGGATATTCCGAAGCTTATGAGCCTTAAGAAAGGGGAGGAAATTACTCTCTCTTATACAGTAAAGGTCAAGAAGGATGTTCCAAAGGGAACGCAGATCAGAAACAGGGTCTCTGTAGGTTCTTCAAATTCCTCTGTCTTATTTTCGGGGGATGATGGTAGAACACCTCAGAAGTATGATGATACTATTGTAATAACTGATTTAAGGAGAGGAGTGGATTTTAGCACTTCCATAAAAGAGTACATTTCTCGGAGTCAACCAGTAAAATCAGGAGACAGAATTGACTTTGTGATAACAATTTACAATACAGGGGATGAAGTCTCAACTGATACGATACTATTTGATAACCTTTCAGATTATGGCTGGAAGTATGTAAGTAATAGTACAAAACTCAATGGAATGTCTGTAAATGATGTGAATGGTAAATCACCACTTGAAAAGGGGCTCAAAATAAAGGCTGCCAGATATATGGGGAGTCCTGAGAATGATGGGATAATTCCGCCTGTCTCTGATGGGGGTAAAGAGGAGAATGTGGCGATTGTAGCGTTTTCTGCGATTGTGCCAATAAATGTATCTCTGATGAAGAATGGTGCAAGGATTGTTTATAAGGGCGGAGAATATAATATCCCTGAGATAGATATACCTGTGGGTGAAAGGCCACTTATTACTACACTCAAGAAAGAATATATGTTATTAAATGATAAGAATGGAAATTCAATAGCCGATGAGGGGGATTCAATAAGATTCTATCTGAGATTTAAAAACGAGGGTTATCTTGAGGCAAAAAGGATAGAAATAACGGATGTACTCCCAACACAGGCAAGTTATATTGCAAATTCAATGAGTATAAAGATAGATGGTTTATCAAAAACTCTTACAGATGAGATGGATGGTGATGAAGGTGAAGTAACTACTATAAATGGTGTTGTGGCAAATAGGTTTGTGATACAAAATCTCAAGCCTCAAAAGGAGGTATTGATTACATTTGATGCGGTTGTAAATGTCTGTGGTGGATTTTTGAATCAGGCAGAACTCGTCTATGATGAGGGGAGACTGCTCAGCGATTTTGATGGTGATAGTGCAAATGGTATACAGAAGACATTTGTGCCGACCTGTGATATAAAACAGACATACTTTGACCTTTATAAGACAGTTTTGGATATAAATGGGGGAAATGTAGAGCCTTCTGACTATCTGAAGTTTAATATATCAGTCTATAGCCAGAGTAATGTAGAGATAAAAGATGTTACATTTATGGATGATATTCCTCAATATGTAGAATTTTCGGGTAGCCCTCCAGACATATCATATCCTGCTTATGCAAACTTCTCCTATGTGCCGCCACCCGCAGGAAGGTTCAACAATGGACTTATAATTATCAGGGGGCTAAATTTTGACATTAAGAACCACCAGATTGATATTGGAATTAAGGTAAAAGTTAAAAAGGATGTAAAATACGGAAGTGTGATAGAAAATAAGGCAGTTCTTTATACAAATGAGAATAACTACTTTGAATCCAATACAGTGAGGGTAACTGTAGGTGGAAGGATAGGCTCTGCTTCAATTCAGGGTATCCTGTTTAGAAAGATGAATAAGAATGAGGAAGAGTTTGATTTAAGTGAGGATGTACTCCTGAAGGGTTACAGGATTGGGGCAGTTGAACTGAAAAATAATAGTAGTCTGAGGGCAGCTCCTGCGAAATTTACATTGCCAGAAAATATAGTTACTGATGAGAATGGAAGTTTTACAATCCTTAATCTTGCAAATTCAAGATACATGCTCAATGCATACAATGAAAAGGGCTTTCTGGTGGCTACAAAGGAGGTAGATCTCAGAGAGGGCTCGATTGCAAATGTGAGGTTTGCTGTGATCCCCTCAGGCGTTGTATATTCTTCAGATAATCTTACTCCCATTTCAGATATGGTGGTGGTTGCTACCGATACTGCTGGAAAGGAGATGAGATTTGTTACGGGCAGCGATGGGCTATACTGGTTTGATTTTGAAAAGAGTAAATACAAAATTAACATAATTTCTGAAAATAATAAATTTTCATTTCCATCTATAAGAATTCCACCGGATAATAAAGTGGCTCCAGATAGTGAAGGATATATCAGCAATGATTTCTTCCCAAAGAGGCTCAACGAGAAGAAGTATTCTATAGAATTTGATCTTTCAGAGCAGAAGATTGAAAATCCAAGAATTGTAAATAATAATATTCCAGTAGATCTTACCGACTCTCTGGTTTTCTTTTATAAAACTTCTAATAAGAATGTAGCAAAAAGGGGAGATCTGATAGAATATTCTCTATTTATTAAAAACGGGACATCAAATAGTATAAGGACATATATAACAGATGAGCCTGATAATGGGCTTATTATAAAATCAAAAGAATTTTATCTGGGTGTGCAGGACGGGAGTGGTTTTAAAAAGACCCAAAGACTCAATTCAACGGCCGTGAAATCGGGCTCAAAATTGGTTTACTGGACTGAGAATTTTGATGTCCCATCACAGCAGACAGTAGTTATAAAATATCTTGCTTACGTAAGCATTGATTCGAACGCATTGAGATTATCAAACAGGGCTATACTATTTTCTGAAAGTGGAATGGTGCTAAAAAATGCCTACAATTCAATATTTGTTGAGAAGGATAAGGACTTTGAAAATTCTATGGTATTTGGAAGGCTATTCTGTGATGAGAATTCAAACGGCAGATTTGATAATGGTGAAAAGGGTATTTCATCAGCAAGGATTTATCTTGATACAGGATATGTAAGTATTTCTGATCTTTATGGGAGATATCATTTCCCGATTGTCCCTTCAGGTTATCATATAATAAAGCTTGATCGTTTTACTCTGCCTGCTGGTATTGAACCGATACTGGATTCTGTAGATATCTTCTTTACAGATGGTCTTGTATCAAAGGTAAATTTCCCGCTAAAGTGTGATTTTAAGAGATATGTAATTAAGGCTCCTGAGATGTATAAGATGGGGACTGATTTTAAGGAGTATGATTCATCAAAGGGCAATCTGGAGCTAAAGAAGAGTGGTGAATTCAGTAAAGTAAGTCCAGAGAACAGCCCTCAAAAAACAATAGATATATTGAGCGATAATAAGCCAGTAAAACAGACTGAAAGTCCGATCAATGGTAAAGAGAAGGGTAAAGATGCAGTTGCAAAGGGTAACAGGCAGAATATTGAAAATATAGTATATCTTCCAGCTTCAAACAGGACATCATCGGAAAGAATATTAATTTCTGGAAAGATTGATCCACAGAATAGAATTTTTTATAAGGATGTTGAGATCAAGACCTCAAATGGTGAATTTACTTATGAAATACCGCTTATTTTGGGCAAGAACAGAATTACCCTTGATATAGTAAGTCCATCAGGTGAGAAGGGGTCTGTATTTTATGAGATAGAACGTGTAGATAGAGAGCCATTTATACTTGCATACGCTACAACTACTATCTCCAATTCTGATTATTTACCAGATGGTTATATGCCTTCAACTCATCTTTCAGGCTACGGGATGGCATTGGATGGAAAGGCGGTTTTATATGCAAAACACCACCTCAAAAACAGATTTGGATTTAAGGATATAGATATTACACTTCACTTTGATTCATCAAAGATGAGAGAAAGGGAGTTTGTGCTGTTTGAAAACAGAATGGCAGACTATATGTATTATCCTACATTTGGTGACTCTTCTCTTCTTATAAAGGATGTAGATTCGGTTGATAAACTATTTATAAGAGTGGAGGCAGATAAAAATAAACTTCTATTTGGCAATTTCTATAGTTCTATCTCGGGTATTGAACAATTCAGATATGAGCGTGAGCTTTATGGACTCAGCCTTACACTTGACAACAGGTTTGAGAATTATCATACAGACAATTACACAAAGTTATTTGCAGGTATTCCGCTCTCTTATTCGCAACATAAAAGAACAATATTAAAGGCGACCGGTGGCTCTGTCTATTTTCTGGGTGTGTCTGATATAATAAATGGCTCTGAGAATATCAGAGTGGTTGTAAAAGACAGGCTTACTGGTGATACACTGATGGAGAGATTACTTGCGCGATATACTGATTATACTGTCAATTATTCCACAGGTACAATTATTCTAAATCAGCCACTTATATTATATATGGAAGGTTCTACCTCTCTGAGTATGGATACTACAGGATCAGCAGATGTCTATTTGATCGCCGAATATGATTACTTCAGTCTGACGTCAAACGATAATTATTCTCTTGGTGGGTTTATAAAGGAGGACTTTGATAACAGACTCTCCATATCGGCGGGGATTATAAATGAGTTTGAAAATGATAGTAGTAGATACAGATTGATGAGCATTGGACTTATGTATAAATATCTGAAATATTCATCCGTCAAAGGTGAAATTGTTACGAGTTATTCACAGTATTCCGATTATCTATTTACATCAGATGGTGGTATTAGTGGCAGATCGCTCTCTGTTGATGGTAAGGATGGATATTCTTTGCTCTTTTCGGGCTCTGGGGACCTATCTGATCTACTCTTAAAAGACAATAAAGTATTGAGTTACA
>JBBISZ010000205.1:0-5249 GCA_037441045.1 Deltaproteobacteria bacterium
TATATTTCAATGTAGTAATAAAGTGTGACATGACATCTAGTAATAACATATTCAAATTTTAGTTTGTCTATAAGAACTTTTTTGTATATAATAAGTGGCATCTTTTTGAGGAGGAGATTTATGAAAAAGGTTGCCCTGTTATTGCTCATTATTATTATTTATGCCTGTCAATGCGATGATAGTACTGTGAGTTCTGTTACCAGAGGAATAAGGATCGAAGCCGTAAATAAAGATCTTCCTACAAAATTTGAGACAGAACAGAAGAATATTTTTAACCTTGATTTTGGGGTAAGAACTATCAATAAGACCTACGAAGAACAAATAAAGGTTACAAATCTATCCTCAAATGAAATAGTAATTAAATCCATTGCAGTTACGGATAATGCTGATGGAGTATATTCAATCAAAGAGGAAATTCCACAAAAGATCACAGCAAATAGTAACATTGTCTTCACAGTCATTTATGCTCCAAAAAAGGATAAATCCAATGACCTTGGGAAACTTACAATTAGCACGGAAAATACCACCATACCTGAGGCAACCGTAAATCTGATTGGAAATGGAACCACCTCTGAAGCCACCATACTTATTGTTACTCCAGATGAAAAGAATCTTACCTGTGATAATAAAGGCATTCAGATGACCTTCTACTTTGGACCACAGAGAGTAAATACCTCAAAGACCCTTACAGCAATAGTTAAAAACAAGGGACCTTCTATCCTGAATGTAACAATGACACCTGTTCTGGGCTCAGCATTTACAATTGTTGAACCCACCTCAAACACCTTTTCTTTAAAACCCAATACAGAGTCTCAGAAGATTACTGTAAAATTTACTCCAACCACTACGGATACCTATAACGGCAAGATAGTACTCACGACGAACGACAGCAACTGTACCACTGCAAATGAATTATATTTGAGCGGAAGAGGAACATCGGGAGGAATAGAGGTATGTGGAGAATCTGATGATTGTCCAGGCGAAAACACTTTCTGCAGTTGCACTCTTGAAAACACTTCTACAATCACCATGGACTTCGGGGATGTAAAGAATGGTGAAAAAAAGGACCTCAGAATCAGAATTAGTAATCTGGGAGATTCAAACTTAAGTATTAATGAAGTTAAATTTTCTCAGACAAGTAGTGAGTTTTCCTATTCTCCTGCAATTCCACCAAAGGTGGTTCTAAAACCAAATGGTGATCCAAATGGTGAAGACACCACTATTCTTACTGTCTCCTACGCACCATCCACAAACAATAAGTCCTCCAATTCTCTCATTATAAAAAGCGATGATACAAATAAGCCAACGATTACTGCAAAACTGAATGGTGAATCCAATCCAAAGATAGCTGTATCACCTGATGGCACGCTGGTATTCAAAACAGCTGCAGGTAAGACAGAATCTCAACCATTTACCATAACAAATGCAGGTTATGCACCACTTGTAGTTTCCAGGATAGAAATTGATCCCAATACAGGCGTCCCTTCAGCATTTAAGATTCTCAACTTCTCATCTGAACAGACTTTGCAACCTGGCGACTTCATAAATGTCAATGTTGAATTTACAAACAATCCCAACATAGCCAATGAGACAGCTCAGATATTTATTTATAGCAATGACCCTTATTACTCAAAAGAGGAACCATACTATCTTCTAATGCTCTATTCTGATGACAGCACTCAGGATATGCCTCCAATAGCAGTGGCAAAGGCACCTGGGGGAGACCTCCAGAAAGTAGCATCCAATAATAGACCTCTAAAGGTGATGCTGGACGGTTCTCAGTCTCATGATGATAATAGTATTCAGACGTACAAATGGTCTATCGTATTCAAGCCCAAAAACTCGCAGGCTGTTATAGATGATCCATCAGCACAAAACACATTCTTTAATGCTGATGAATATGGAAAATATACCATACAATTGATCGTTGTGGACAATATAGGGCAGGAGAGTGTTCCATCAACCATATCCATCACCGTGGTTGAAGATATTTAACATTCAGGGTACAATTTATGAAAGATATACTAAATACTGTTCTCTTAAATATTTTTTCTCAGGAAAATTCTCCCCCAGAAATGAACATGATAGCACTCGCAACTCATTCTGGTCCTGTTGTGACTGCTGTCCTGATAATACTTGTACTCTTCTCCATAGGTTCGTGGGCGGTAATAGTATACAAATTGCTTCAATTTAGGAAGGCTTTTATTCAGACAAACAACTTTATCAAGATGTTCTGGGATTCACGCAAGATGG
Source organism: Deltaproteobacteria bacterium (assembly GCA_037441045.1). Lineage (GTDB taxonomy): Bacteria > Myxococcota > SpSt-1050 > SpSt-1050 > SpSt-1050 > SpSt-1050. The sequence continues at coordinate 2,254 of JBBISZ010000205.1, forward strand.
ACGAGATCTACGAGAATGCAAGCAGATATCTTGAAAGCCCGGTCGCCCGCGTTTTCAGAGCAGGTTACATCGAGATGCTCAAAGTGAAGAAGAAACTGGACAAACAGGAGCAGGAATCCGGTTCGATCAGTGATGAACTGAGCGGAATGGATAATATTACAAGGGCGATGAAACGATCTCATACTGCAGAGATAACTCATCTTGAATCTCTAATACCTCTTCTGGCAACCACCGGTTCTACAGCTCCATTCATCGGTCTCTTCGGAACGGTATGGGGAATTATGGTTGCATTTCAGGACATTGGAAGGATGGGGTCTGCAAATCTGGCAACTGTTGCACCGGGTATCTCTGAGGCTCTGATAGCCACAGCAACAGGACTTGGAGCAGCCATTCCAGCAGTGATCGCATACAACTACTTCAATAGCAAGATCAAGGTGCTGGATGCAGAGATGGAGAGTTTTACCAGCGATTTCTTAAATATAATTAAGAGGCATTTCTTATAATCTATGGGAATGAATACAGGAAAAGACCGAGGAGCCATTTCTGACATAAATGTTACTCCTCTTGTGGATGTAATGCTTGTCCTCCTTGTAATTTTTATGGTTACTGCACCCATGATGCAGCAGGGTATAAGACTGGATCTTCCAAAGGCAAAGGCACAGAATCTTCCAGGCTCAGAGAATAAGATAGTAATATCTATAGATGCCTCCAGAAAGGTCTATCTTGGTAAGACAGAAATACCTATTGAGCGTCTTGAAGAGACCATAAAGAACAACGAACGGATAAAGTCAGAAAAAGAGGTTTACCTGTATGCCGACCGCACTCTCCCCTACGGCTTTGTGATTAAGATTATGGGACTATTAAAAGAGGCGGGGGCTGAGAATGTCGGTCTTGTAACATATCCAGAAGATGAGAAATAGAACAGACAGAAACATATTCTTTGCCATCTTCATATCAATAACGGCACACCTGCTTTTTTTTATAATAATTTTTCTACCTCACAATCTAAATTCCAGCAGTGATTCAAAAGAAAGAGTAATAGTTACAAAGCTCGTGGCACTGGGTGTGCCAAGAAGTGAAAAAATCATGCCGAGAATCAGTGGAGAGGCACCAGCACCAGAAAAGGAAGTAATAATAAATCCTGACAGTAATGAAACACCTGCCAGAGCAGAAAAAAAGGAAGAAAGGAAGAATAAAGACGAATTTTCAAAAAAGCTGCTCTCATCTATAAGCAAGGTAAAGAAGATGATGGATTCCAGAGATAATACCCCTCCAGTTGGAGACCCGAATGGCTCTCCCTACGGAGATAGTACAGAGGGCCAGCAGGGCGATATTTATCTTACAGAGATCTACAACAGGATCAGAGCAAATTATGTAATCCCAGACATTATTAATGAAAAACAGAGAAAGGATCTCAGAGCAATCGTAATTATCTATATTGATGCTGCCGGCAAAGTTATCAAGACCGAATTTGAAAAGAAAAGTGGAAACACCCATTTTGATAATGCCCTTCTGAATGCTATTAAGAAATCATCTCCATTCAAGTCACCACCAAAAGAAAGGGCAAAAGAATACCGAACAGTAGGAATAGGTATTAATTTTTCTATAGACTGAAGCAGAATTTCGATGTGTTTTTACTTCTTGCAACAAGGGTAAAAGTGTAATATATAAATGCAGTGTTTAGACAGTTTTCTTTATTAAGAGAGGTTAACCATGGAAGAGAGAAAACCTTTTAGAAGAAAGCAATTTCTGATTAATAGAGCATTTCAGATTAAATACACCGTTATAATTGCGATTATAGGTATAATAATAGCCGTACTCTGGGGCACACTATTTTACAAGGCAAGCAAGGAAAATTCACAACAGATGCTTATGCTCGTTCAGATGGACCCCAATCTCTCATCAATGTCAGATATTATAAAGGACAAACTTGACAAAGAAGATAATAGAATAATGTTTTATCTCATTGCATTTGTAGTTGCTATATTCTTATCATTGGTAATATGGGGGATCCTCATTACACACCGTATTGCCGGTCCTATTTTTATTATTTCCAGATATATCGATTCTATTACAGATGGAAAAATACCTGAGACCAGGCCTTTAAGGAAAAAGGATGAACTTAAGGAGTTTTTTGAAAAATTCAACAGGATGCTTGAAGCCATTAAAGAGAGAGAGAATATGGATATTGTTATAATCTATGATAGTGTAAAGACCCTGGATGTATATAAAGATACAGTCCCTGCTGACAAAAAGGGAGAGATCGAGAGAGAAATCTCTGAACTCAATAAAATAATTGAAAGAAAGAAAAATTTCATTAAATAATATTTCTTTTGCCACAAATTTAATTTCAGGAGAAAACTTATGAAGAAGATTGTTGAGGCTCAAAGAATACAAAATTTACCCCGATATCTATTTGCAGAGATAGATAGAAAAAAGAAGGAGTTGATTGCAAAGGGTGTGGATATTATAAGCCTCGGAATTGGAGATCCAGATATGCCCACCCCTACACCAATAGTTAAGAGGATACAGGCTGCCCTTAAAAAGCCTGAAAACCATAGATATCCTGACTATGAAGGGTCTGTATTCTTAAAAAAGGCAATAACCAGATATTATAAAAAGCGTTTTGGTCATGAAATAGATCCAGCTTCGGAGGTTCTTGTCACAATTGGCTCAAAAGAGGCTATTTTTCACTTACCTTATGCCTTTCTTAACCAAGGCGATTATGCAATAGTGCCAGATCCGGGGTATCCTGTCTATGCTATATCTTCAAAAATGATTGGAGGCAGGGTATATAAAGCACCTCTGCTAAAAGAAAACAATTTTCTTATAGATCTCAAAAAGATACCTGAAAATATACTCAAAAAAGCAAAAATTATTTTTATAAACTATCCCAACAACCCTACAGGTGCAATAGCAAGCGATAGATTTTATCGGGAGCTGGTTGCTACTGCAAAAAAGTATGGGATACTGATAGCCTCTGATTTTGCCTATTC
>JBBISZ010000206.1:0-5221 GCA_037441045.1 Deltaproteobacteria bacterium
TTCCCCTCAGGGCAGTATCCAACTATAATCGCCTGATTGACATAAAAGGCGTTGCACTGAAAATACTCATCATAGTCAGAACCCACACCCGCAAAGTTGGCAACAGCTTTAATATTGAATGGTGTAAAATTAATACCGGCATTCAAAAACCAGTTATATAATCTGTTTATGTGATAATATAACATTACCTCTGCAAAAGGGTCAAGGCTGTTGGACTCATCAGGGTCATAAAGAAAATCTCCATTGTTATTACCATCTGCATACCTTTTCTGGTCATTGCAACCAGAATCAGGGTCGCAGTTTGAGTATACATCCACGATGTCATTTCTTAAAATATTGCCCGAAGATGGTTCGGGGAGATCAGTGATCGAGACCTCTTTATCTTTTTCGGGTGAATCGTAATATATTTTGCCCTTTGCTGTTCTCATAAGCGGTAGACGAAATATTATTCTCCCATCAATCGCAGAAACATAATACCTGAAACTGATATAAGGAATCTGAGTCAGTACCTCAATTCTAAAGGCTGGAATTATCCTGTTATTAACGGAATAAAACACATTATCAATCTTCAAAATCCTTCCAATGCCGTACTTTTTGAGATCAGAAGAGATTTGTTCTATAGCAATTCTTTCATTTATATTAAAATCCAATTTATAAGCAAGATTATTTCTGCTACCATTATTTATACCGAAGATTTTCTTTCCATTTACCATAATATTTGTATACTCATTTTCAACTCTTATTCCATAACAGAACTTTTGAAAACGAAAAACAGATATGTTATTAAAACCAATCCTGTTTATAAACTCCATTTTACAATCGGGATTTGTAAGTCCGAATAACAGATTATATGTCCTGAATAGTTCCAGTATATCATTAAAACTATCAAATTTATAACTGGCATTTGAGATAGTCTGGATCTCATCTTTCTCTGTAAATATAAACCTCGCGCCTGCAAATATCTTTTCAATGCTATTTCTCTCATAATTCAAATTATCTCTCAGGTTAATTTGATCTGCCAGAGTTGTAGATGATAATAAAAGCAGAAATATAAGACCCAACGAATTTAATGCAAACCCTATAATCTTCATAATTAACATTTTATTAAAAAGAAGTTAAAAGTAAATAGAAAAATTGTTGAAATGACTTAAATGACTGCCCTGATTCTTCTAATACTCTCTCCCTTTCCAAAAATCTCCATCATTTCAAAGACACCGGGGCTTATGGTCTTTCCAGAGAGGGCTACTCTGAGTGGCTGTGCTATTAACTTAAATTTGATACCTCTGGTTTCAACAAATTGCTTAAAATAGGATTCAATTGAGTTATATGAAAAATCATTTAAGCCCTGAAGTCCTTCACATATATCGCGGAGTACAGGTTTGATATCTTCGGTAAAAAACTTCTCTCTTGCCCCCTCTTCAAATATTACCTCATTTGAGAAGAATAGAAGCGCTTTTTCAGCCATCTCCACCATTGTCCTGGAACGCTCTCTTAAAGCAAGCACTATTTTGTTTAATTTTGCATTATCATTGCATTCAACTCCTCTTCTACTTAAATAGGTTTTGAGAAGTTTTGCAATATGCTCCACATTGAGGCTTTTGATATAGTGCTGATTGAGCCAGAGTAGTTTTTCGGGATTGAAGACGGCGCTTGATCTACCAAGATTATTGAGAGAAAACTTCTGTATTAACTCTTCTTTACTGAAAATCTCCTGATCACCAAAAGCCCAGCCGAGTCTTACAAGGTAATTTACCATAGCCTCTGGCAGATATCCCATCTCCTCGTAAGAACCTACACTTGTTGCTCCGTGTCTCTTTGATAGGCGTGTCTTATCAGATCCAAGGATCATCGGGAGGTGGACAAATACTGGAATTGGCATATCAAGAGCCTTATATAAGAGAACTTGCTTCGGGGTATTGTTTATATGATCATCACCTCTGATAATATGTGTTATTTTCATTAGTGCATCATCCACCACACAACTGAAATTGTATGTAGGAAAACCATCTGATTTTAATATAACAAAATCTTCAATCTCGGACACTGCCACCGAAATTGTATCGTGTAGAATGTCTTCAAATGAGACCTCTTTTAGTGTGTAATCTACTTTAAATCTTATTGCATAAGGGAGATTTCTCTTCTCCTTTATCTCCCTGCATCTCCCATAGTATCGAGTGGGTTATCCTTTCTTCTGGTTCTCTAACCTTCTCTTTTCAAGCTCTTCTGCAGGTCAATAGCATCTATAGGCATATCCTTTTTCAATGAGCAACTCTGCATACTGCCTGTAAATATGTAACCTCTGTGATTGAAAATAAGGTGCGTAAGGTCCGCCTATAGTAGGTCCCTCATCCCACATCATTCCGAGCCATTTCATACTATTTAATATGGCACCAACTGATTCCTCATTAGACCTTGCCTGATCTGTATCCTCAATCCTCAATATAAACTTGCCTCCCTGATTCTTTGCAAATAGATAATTAAAAAGAGCAGTTCTGGCTCCACCTATATGAAGATAACCTGTTGGGGAAGGTGCAAATCTGACTCTGATCATAATACCTCCTGGAAAAGTTACTCGCTTATAATCCATTCTCAATTTAATTTCAAATTAAAATTAATTACTTGGCAGGAATTGAGGAGAGTCTGGATGCGAGTTGTTCAACCAATGGGCTTCTATCTTTCAGGAATATAAGTCTAATTTTCTGAATTTTGTCTTTTTCTGTTTTATAATTTATCTCAATTATGTCTACAAGGAGCTGTTGTTTGAAATATGAATTTGTAATTCTTTCCTTTGAAATATGCCACAATCTGGGTTTGAACCATTTATTGTAAGAGAAGAATAGCCTGCCATCTTTATATGAGACATATCCGTCTCTACCATGTGCGCCCTTGATATTCTGTCCACGACATCTAATTACAATCTCAGGCAATTTGTTATCAAGAAGCATAAGATGCGGAGATGGAAGAGTCTCGCTGGTCTCCACTTTGTTTATTATCCCTTTGAATCTATAAAAGACAGACTTGAAAAGGAAGAAAGACCATCTAATTATTCTCGGGGTAAAAATTATTATAAGTAGTAATAAGCATAGAGCGAGTGAGCCTGCTATAAGAGGATATTTAATTGCAAAATATGTAAGTAAAACCACAAGACTATCCTCAATAACAGAAAGAGATTTATTTGAAAAACTCTCAAAAGGGCTCATAACATTTATCAGCATTCTTGTAGTTGCCTTGCTGCTGTGAGAAATTAGAGATATAGATCCAGCGAGTAGTACTCCAATAATTGCCAGAGCAGGGGTTGAACCGGTAAAAATAGCCACAGCAATAAGTGATGCGCCGATGGGTCTTATAAGTGTATGAATAGAATCCCAGATATTGTCAACAAACTGGATTTTATCTGCAAAAAATTGAATGACAAACAGGATTCCAGATACAATAAGGATTGGAAGGGTTCCAAGGATCTTTAGTTCGTCCGGCAGGTTTTCTACCCATCCTATCCTGTACGAAATGCCTATGGTAAGAACAGAGATATACAGGTTCATTCCGCTTGCAAGCGAAATAGGAAGCAACATAGCAAGAAGATTGAGAGTCTCCATAATATTATAAAACCTTCACTTTAACTGAAAATTTCAAATTTATATGGTTGAGAATGTGAAACTATATTCCTTATCCAGAACCTTCTGTCCGTCTTTTGATTTTACATCCTTTATCTTGACTGAATAGTCTGATTTTAAATCCCATCTGCCAGTTTCAGGCAGGCATTGAAGTAGAAATTCGCTGGCATTGTATGTGCATTTGACTTTTACATTCTGTTTTTGACCGGGTCCTGTCTTTTCAACATTAAGTCCCTTCTGGGCTGAATCCACATCTATATCTTCGCTAAAAATAATTACGATAGGCATGTCCGCTTTGGTGTTCTTTGCATTTTCAATGGCTGGTGAGAAATATACAATACTTATTGTCCCATCTGATGTTTTATTCTCAGAAATATCAAACTTTGGTGATCCGCACGAGATTAAAAAAACTGATATAAATATAAAAATTAATACCTTCTTCATACGAAACTAATTTTATCCAATACTTTTAATAAGTCAATCCGAAAATCGTTTATAATAAAAAGATCAAAATGTGGAGCGGAGGGGATTCGAACCCCCGGCCCCCACGTTGCGAACGTGATGCTCTCCCATCTGAGCTACCGCCCCGTAAGCGTTTGCCCTTATAAATTGTTTTAATTAAATAGTCAAATAAGAAGTATAAATATAAAATCAAACAATCATTTGAACTAACTAACTCTATTAACTTTGTAAGTCATCTATAACATTACCTTTCAAATAATAAAATTTCAAAAAATTTGTAAAATAGATAATTAATTAGTTGAGATAGTGGAGTATACCGACTGAAGACAGTTATTATTTTCTTAGCAACCGCCGAGTGCTCTTTTCTGTGTCTTCTTTACAGGACCTTGTGGTTTATTATTTTTTATCAATTCTTCAATTTCTATCTTTGCTTTTGATCTGAATCTATTCCTGAATTGCTCATCAACTGTTTTAGGTTCTTTAATTGGCTCAAACTGCAGTATTTCCTTTTTAAATGCATCTAATCCGCCTTTTAAGATTCTTATCTCTTTATATCCCATTTTCAGAGCTATAATTGCCGCTTTTCTTTCTGTAATTTCATCATTTGCTACAAAGACTTTCTTTGTGTGTTTCATTCTTAAAAAGAGATTTGGCTCTTTTTCGAACAAATTGTCAACAGTAAAAAGAGTGGAGTTTGGAAGACTCCATTTTTTATATTCTTCTTCGTTCCTCAGGTCTATTATTCTTAAGTGTTCACATCTTTGACAGGTAAGTCTGAATGCAAGTTCATCTATTGTCATCTCCTCCAGAGGATAATTTTTGACAAAATTTTCATCCTCGACAAGTTTAAGGAAGAAAGACTTTCTGTCTGTCATAGTCAATGACAATACCAAAAGCAGACAACCAAAGCCAGCCATTAAAACATTTTGTTTGTTAATTTTAATAAGTGAAATTTCTTCTTTGTTGACCTTTTTTTCAATAAGGGTAGTAAAGTAAAATGCAGTGAGGGCTATTAAAACCATCAGAAAGGCAAATAAATTCTGAGAAATGTTTAAAGTCTGGAAAATTCTCGGATTTCCAATGTTTGCTGCTTTATACAACGATTCAAAAACGGGGTAACCTTCTGAAAAGATCAGAACTCCTAAAAA
>JBBISZ010000207.1:0-5212 GCA_037441045.1 Deltaproteobacteria bacterium
GAGCCGACCCCGCAGGCGGTGTTTAGCTTTTCATAGGCTGTCTCCGCTACAAGCGTAGCCTGCATTCCGGCTGCATCTTTGTCCTTGTCCAGAATGACATTCTCTCCCTGACCTTTTACAAGATACTTACTTCCATCTATTGGGCTCAAAATTCTAATAAGACATCTTCCTGTATTAACAGTTACTTTGATCTTATCAACTTTTGCCTTCATTCCTGCCAGATTGCTGACCTCTGCCGAGAGTTCGTTTGTGCCTTCTGTAAATGTTACATTCTGAAATAATATGGAATTGACACCAACTTTTGCAGTTGCTGCTTCAATACCATTAATGAAAAGTTTTGCATTCTGATTGACCTCTACTCCCACACAGGTCATCTGTACATTATACTGGAAGCCATTTGTTATGTCCTGATCTCTATCATCAGTGGTTGTGAGATAATCATCGTTCTTAGGCTTTTCAAATGTGCAGCTTACATCGCTTATGGCAGTAACTACTATGGTCTTGCTCGCCTCCTTGCCAGAGAGATTTTTCACAGTTGCAGTGAGAGAGTTTGCACCGTTTATAAATGTAACCTTACTGAATGTCACAATATATTTACCTGAAGAATCTTTACTTACATTGGCGGTGTATGTCTTTCCAGTTGAGCTCGATGTAGTATCAGAGGCATTGAGTAGTGTTGCCTTCTGACCTATCTCCACATTCTGAACTTTGATAACTACATCATACTGAATGAGGGGTTGATTTGTATCTTTATCGTCTGATGCGTTCAGCGATCTCCCCTCTACCGGATCGAGAAAATCTATTACAGGGTTGGGATAGACTGTGTCTGTGATGGTGTCTGAAATATCTGTTATCTCATTATTCCCACTACCTCCACAATCGCAGTTTGAAAATACAAATGCACTGATAACCAGAACTACCAAAATCATTGATTTAAGGTTCATAAACCCTCCAGAAAAAGGTTGCATACCAAACAATGTATGATATTATCATAATAGTATGCTGAATGCAATATTAATTTTTACCAAATGGAGAGAAGTATATGGCAGAGAAGACAGAGTTAAAAGGCAGCAAAAAGGGAGGTAAATTTTATTCTATCTCCAGGGAGATAATATTCAGAATAATTGACGGTGAGGCAATCATCGTAAAACCCGAAGACTCAAGTATGCTCATCCTCAACGAAACAGGGACATTCATCTTTGAGACCCTTATGAAGAAGAAAAAATTGTCTTTTGAGGAGATTCTTGAGGAGGTAGTTGAGAACTTTGAAATTACAAAAGAAAGGGCAAAAAAGGATATCACATCCTTTATCACATCCTTAAAAAAAGAGAAAATCCTTACAATAGATAGCAAACAATAAGAAAATTTAGAATGGAGGTGTTTCTATATGGCAGAAAAGAGGCTGATGCTAAAAAAATCGGAAAAGCTGTACAAAGAGGCGCAAAAATATATACCAGGCGGTGTAACAGGCATTAGAAGACCCATCAACTTTATTCCTGGAGAATATCCCATATTTATAAAATCAGGTAAGGGCGGTAGAATAACCGATGTAGATAGAAACGAGTATGTGGATCTACTCTGCTCCTATGGACCTATTATTATCGGACACAGGGAAAAGGAGATTGACAATGCGGTAATAAGACAGATGAAAGAGGGATTCTGCTTTAATCTCCCTCAAGTATATCAGAACATTCTCTGTAAAATGTTTTCAGAACTTATTCCCTGTGCAGAACAGACTATTCTTGTAAGGACAGGTTCGGATGCGACCACAGGCGCTATCAGGATTGCCCGCGGATTTTCAGGTAAGACAAAGATTATTAGAAGTGGATACCACGGATGGCACGACTGGTGTGTTGAGGTAAAAGGTGGAATTCTTCCCAAGACCTATGAGGATACAATTGACATTCATTACAATGATATAGATGCACTTGAAGAACAGTTCAAGAAATACCCTGATGACATTGCTGCCGTAATTGTAACTGGTGTAGGTCATCCACTGAATGAGCCAGTTGTTGAGCCAACAGTTGAGTTTTTCAAACGAATTAGAGAGCTTACTGAAAAACATAATTCAGTGATGATCCTTGATGAGATCAGGACGGGGTTCAGGATTTCTCTCGGTGGCGCACAGAAAAAATACGGAGTTACTCCTGACCTCGCCACATTTGGAAAGGCAATGGCAAACGGCTACTGCATATCTGCTATTTCGGGCAGGAGGAGTGTAATGGATGTAGTAACTACTGGAAAGGTTTTTATATCATCTACATTCTTTCACAATTCTCTTGAAATGGTCGCTTCAATTGAGACAATAAAGTTTCTGAAAGAAAACAGAGTAATTGAAAATATCTGGAAAAAAGGAGCAAATCTATTGGATTCATTAAAAAAACTCACTGAAAACTACAGTGATTTGATTCATCTATCTGGTATTCCACCCATGCCATTCTTTACTTTCCCGAGGGATAAAGATGGCAAATATAAGGAACGCAGAGCCAGATTCTATACCGAATGTATCAGGGCAGGCGTATTTATGCAGCCGTATCACCATAGTTACATCTGTTATAGACATACAGAAAAAGACCTCAATCAGGTATTAAATGCTGTAAATGATGCACTCAAAATAATAAAAGATATATAATTTCTGGAGAAAAGATGGCTTCTAATCTCAAACTGATAATTTCTGGAATATCTCATCTGCGATTTCAAAAATTAAACAGGGAAATGATTGGGTATAAAGAGGAGAGAATATTAGATCCTTTTTACATTGAAGATATCAAAGATTATGCGGCGGCAACAGGCGATAATCCGACACTCTATAATGAAGATAGTGTTATTCCTCCTCTCTTTGTGAGTCGTCTCATCCACCCAGCCCTGATTGAGACTATCTTAAAGCCCGAACTTAAAATGAACATCCTGAAGATGGTTCATGGGGAACTGGAGATAAAATGGTTTTTGCCTGTTTATGTGAAAGATACTCTTAGACTCAGTATGGAACTCAGGGAGATTTTAGATACCAAGGCAGGAGAACTTCTGAAAATATCATTTTTGATAAAAAGATCGGAGGAGATCGTCGCCGAGGCTATTGCAGGACTTCTGATAAGAAGCCCAATGGGTGAAAAGTCTCAAAAGGAAGAAGAGAGTAGAGAGGTTCTATTCTCAACCGGGATAAAAACATCTCCAGATCAGGCGCTGAGATATGCGAAAGCATCGCTGGACAACAATCTTATACATACAAGTCCATTCTTTGCCAGACTCGTCGGATTAAAAAGGCCAATTTTACATGGAGTATGTCTTTTTGCTATGGTATGTAATGCTTTACTTACGCAGTTTGCAGATGGTGATAAGAAGAGACTTGTTTCAATGAGCGGAAGATTTGCATATCCAGTATATCCTGGTGAGTCAATAAAACTAAACTGCTTTAAGGGTACATCAGACAGGATTATTGAATTTGAAGTAATCAATAGCGCTGGCAAAAAAAATATAAAATTGGGTAGATTTGAATATAGTTAGAGACCTTTACCAGTCAAAACCACCAGAAAGCAGATCTAAGGCGTCTCTGCCTGACTTGATCAGGGAAGATTTGCAGCCACCTTCAAACCAGTCTTCCATGACGGTTCTTACTGTTCCAAATATTGCTGATGCCAGGATTTTTGCCCTGTATCTGTTCTGTTGTCCGCCTCCCAGCCTCTTATATATTTCTTCAGATATTGCCTCTTCAAAATCTCTGTCCTTTTCAATATCCTTTGCAATCAGATATGGAGAAGAAACTACAATCTTATATTCCTCCCTGAGTTCATCTTTGATGCTCTCATAATATTTTGCAAAATTCAGAAGAGCAACCCTTATGGCATCAAAAATCTTTTCATTATTAGATTTTGCTGAGGAGAGCATCTCCTTAAAAATAGCCACCCGGGCATGATGGTTTCTGAAAACTACTGCCTCTTTACTCTTAAAGTATCTGAAGAAAGTGCTTCTTGATACTGATGCTTTTGCAGCAATATCCTCAACAGTAACTTTATCAAACCCTTTTGTGAGGAACAATTTTACTGCCTCTTCAATAAAAATTTTTTTTACATTAGCCTTTTTGCGATCTCTTAATGATCCAGTCTTTACCATAAGGTCAATCTATTAAAAATGATACTAAGTGTCAAGTAAAATCTAAAATGTTCACTTTTATACTGTCAATATCTATGTAGAAATTAGAATTGAGAGATTTGAGAGTTAATTTACTATCCACAGAGTTTTTTATGTATTGGTTTATAGGAATGCTTTTGTAGACTGTTTTAGACAAAGCCAGTTGTGTCAGAACATAAATAGTTATATTGCGAGGATACAGCAAAATGAAAGATTAAGTATAGAAAAGATTGAAATTACTTGTCGGAATTAAACCAATCTGGAATGAAGTAAATGTGCGTATGGATTTAAATTAAATTATTTTATTAGCAAGTGTGCCTGAACAAACTTGTAGATTATTTTTTAATTATAACACGCAGACTCTTTATTACATCATGGCCTTCTGATTTGCAGCGATCTCCATCTTTTATGCACTTGATAAAATGGATATATGGATTTGTTTCAGCGGGCGCAAGTTTGTTGAGTATTTTGAGTGTCTCTTTTTTACCTTTGTTGTTTATAAATTCAATCTTCTGTTCCGGTTTCTCTGAGGCGAAAAGTATACCATTTTCGCCGTGCATTGTAACATAGGATTCACTTCTGAATGATGTCCATGAAGTCTCTACTGAGATAAGGATGTTCTCTTTGGTCTTGGCAATTAATATACCATTGTCCTCCACATCTCCACGTTTTACCAGCTGGGAGAGTACATTGTATGATTCAATAACATCATCATTGGTTAAGAATCTTGCAATATCTACCATATGAATGCCAAGATCCAGTACGGAGCCACCACCTGAGCGCTTCTTGTCGAAGAACCAATCACCTCTTATCTTATCTGAATCCGGACCACTATGTGCAATTCTCAGACTCAATGAATAGATCTTTCCAAGTCCACCCTTGATGATAAAATCTTTTACGGTCAAAAATACTGGTGAAAATCTTTTGGTCTGATTGACCATGAGTAGTTTTTTAGATGCCTTGGCAAGGGCTACCATCTTCTTGGCTCGTCCCAGGGTTATCGCCATAGGCTTTTCTACAAATACATGATAGCCATGTTTTAGAACCTCTATTGCCTGTATATCATGTAAATAGTTTGGCGTTG
>JBBISZ010000208.1:0-5191 GCA_037441045.1 Deltaproteobacteria bacterium
CAGAGATATTCTCAACCCTAAACAGAAATACATACTCTCCACTGCTATTACAGGAATATCCTGACTGAGGCTCACATATCGGAAGCTGACCATTGACCTCTGTAGCCCTATCTGAGTAAATACCACTAAAAGATGGTGGATTCGCACCTTTGAGTCTCAATCTCACAACTGTACCATAACCCAGAAGGTTCTGTGGGGATATTTTTGCAATTACATCAGAACCGATGAGCGATGTACTTGAAGGTTGATCCTGTGCAGGAGTTCCTGAATTATCCATAAAAGAGATATCAGCAGGGATTGTAGATCGAGCATTACCATTTACAGGATCAGCAACACCTGTAACATCTTCCAGATATACAGTACTATTAAGCACAAATGAACTCTGCTTAATGCCCTCTGAAAATCTAACCGACATAGACTCCGTCCTGCCATTTAAGTCTCTCGTAAGGTACATAGAAGATTTTTCCGAGGAGACATTAATAATCCTCAAGGGCTCTGGATCCTCAATTCTAAATACGATTACCTTTGTAGATTTTAACTGTCCACCTTCACTGGTTGCCCTATCACTTGTAAATATTCCGCTGATCTTACAACTTGAAGTATCAGAGCAGTCTGTTCCCGGAGCATCATCTTCACCAACAATAGTAATCCTGATTACAGTTGAGTAGTCTATCAAATCTGAAGGAGTAATTGTAATGATATTATCATTACCTCTGCCAAGTGAACCGTCCGGCGGGTTATCAACATCATTGTATGCCAGATTGTATAATACTGGTGTTCCTGACCGGGATATATCAAATGGATCTGCAAGTCCACTTACATTCTCTACTTTCAATACAGTCTCGTCAATATTTGCCTGTTTTACACCCTCTGAGAACCCAATCACAAAAGATGTGGGAATACCACTGCCCAATGATGTCTCCCTTTTTACACCTGTTGTTATGGTGTTTTCTGCAGAGGAAGGCTCCGTATATACGAGTGAGAGCGGTAGAGGATCAATAGTCTTGAAGGTAAAACTATAATCCTTATCAAGCTTTCCACCTCTTAGTGAACTTATCCCGGATTTTAATACTACTTTATATTTAGAAGAGTATTTCAACCTCGGTTGATTCGTCGCCGTTCTATCTGGAATTATCTCAATATTATCTGTATCCGTTCCTTCTGGCACAACAGAAAAACCTACGGGATTATCCTTCTCGTCAAACAGTTGAATATTTCCCGATGCCTTCTCTATGGTTGATGGGTCAACCACCTCAGAGAAAAATACCTTTATCGTGGTCTCTGTACTAATATTGTCTGAATTGTCAGATGGAGATATATTTTTTATCACCAGTTCAGGGGCACTTATGATCCCAAAAGAGAAATAGAAATCATCATCTATCTGTCCATTTACACTATCCATGATAGACGCCTTAATCCCTTCTTTTAATACACCTGTAATATCTGAACCATAAACAAAGGTACTTTCAGGCACATATATAAACTCCCTTGTATCTCTTATTGCAATCTTTGAAGTATTATCCGGTAGTATCTTCCAGTCGGATTCAATATAAATAGTATCTGCATCATTTGCAATAATACCTTTTATTTCCCCCTTTGCTGTCCCATCCAGAACTACAAGTTCATAACCCGTATATTCATCGATATTCAGATTTGCCCCATCAATCTTTAAACTTCGTCTATCTGCCGAACTCACTACTGACTCAAATACCTTTGAATCTTCAACAACTATATATTCAGAGTTACCATCAGGTTGAGTGGTAAAAGAACCAGCAATCTTAATTGTATCAATCTCATAGACAGATCCCGCCGCTGTACCCCTTATAATCCTGAGGCTCTTACCCTTTAGTTCATCGGCATTGAAGTTTTTGGAAGTGTCAGTGATAGAATTACTATCTGCCAGAGATACCTTCCCCTTTGTAATAAAGTTCCTGTAAAAATCAAATGGTGTATCTGTATTTACAGGTTCAATCAGTTCATCCTTACTCTTTACAACAATAGCAGGTTTACTTATTTTATAAGTAAAAGTGTTGTCAACAGAACAGGAAGGAGTATTGGAAAGTTCAAAGCCTTTATCTGTGTTGGAGATTATAAACCCTGTGCAACTTTCATTCTGACTCTCAAATAATACAAAATACCCTCTCAAGGAATCAGGAACAAAATTTGCCCCATTATCTGTTATAATTCTACCATTTATCTCCGAGACATCACCATTGAGTATCTCACTCAAAAGCGTAGAGGAATTAAATTGTCTATTCATTCTCACTCTTACTACTGATTCCACCGGATTGTCTATACTGTTGTTTGTAGGATTCAATTCAGACAACAAAAATTCATCAACTCCCTCAGTTACAAAAGAGCTCAACACAGAGGATCTTAAGATACCACCTCTATCTGTTGCAATCTTGCTTTTAATCCCGGACATAATCTCAAGTCTGTATTTATGCAGATAATCAAACGGATACTTCGGTCTGAAAATAACAAGCATACCATTGTTAGAATCAATACTGATTGGCAAATTAGCATCAAGAGGCTCTACGAGTTGAATATTATTCTCATCGGTTACATCCAATACTCTAAATGTATAATTGGATGCATTCAAATCGGCAGGATATATAAAAGATGTAATGTCCACATCCTGATTGAAGAGAATCTCAATAGAACTCCTTATGGAGACATTCTCTGCATCTGAATCTGGTCTGATATCTGTTATAAGCAGATCAGGTGGATCAATTGTACTAAACATTGAAGTATAATCCTGAGAACCGTTGTTTAGAAATCCCTGTGAATTTTTGAGAGTCTCTATAGGATTGACAAGAGATTTCCCCCTGACAGACTGAATCCTGGGTTTTAGTGTAATTCTTATATCTCTTGAATATGGAAATGTGATCTCTGTCTCTCCATCTGCTGGATCTACATTTGTTAGAGTAAGAACTGTATTGGAAGAATCCCATTCACCTTTAAGATAGAAGTGTGTAATATTGTTCTTATCTGTTACATCTTCTACAAAGAGCGTTGAAGTATCTTTCTTATCTGCATCATCTCCTGTCTTATTAAAATAAATTACTGTATCTAAATTAATTGCCTCCGAAAATGTCACCACAATTTTTGAGTTGAGACTTACCGAACGTGCACCATTTGCAGGAACAATAGAGACTACACTCAGAGTCGGTAAAAGCTCGGTGGTAAAATCAACAATATAATCAGCCTTTAAGTGTCCATAATAAGTATTACCTACTTTATCTCCAAAATCCTTTGCTCTCTGCGAACGAATGGCAGTTGACAGAACAAGTCTTACCGCCCTTGTATATCCAAATGGCACTTCCGGTGTAAATGTAACGACCTTTTTACTCTCATCAAATTCCCATGTACCGGCAATCGGGTTATTACACTTTCCATCTTTATATGCATCAGTGCTGCCCATATCGCAGACAACAAATGAACTTGTACCATCAAAACTTGGAGGCGTATTGTCCACTGGCTCTGAGAATACAACCTTGATCTTTGCATCGGGAGAAACCCCTGACGCACCACTGGAAGGATATACCGATAATATTTTCAAATCCTCAATAAACTCTGTAGTAAAGAGGGAACTTATCTCGCGCGCGAGTTTACCGCCCTTTGAATCTTTCGTATCCATTTTTGTAAGCCCGCTTTTTACTCTTACCAGATAGGTAGTGCCAAAGTTCAAACTCTTCTTCGGTTTGAGAGTGATAGAATATGAATCCTTTGAATACGAGACATCACAATCCACCTTAATGCTCTCATCCTTCTTTGAAAAATCATACAATCCAACATTCTCCTCAATACTCGATTCAACCACATCCTCTGAGAGCCCAATCTTTATTACCACATCTCTTGATATGCCTGTTGCAGAATCAGAGGGCAATACATATACAACCCTGAGTGGAGAATCTACCCCTACAACAAATGGCTGATCACTGCATGCAACCATAAGGGAGAGAAAAGATAAAATGATTAAAAACCTCTTCATAATATATCCTCCTTAAAATACAAGTTTATAACCCACATAGAGATTGGTACCACCTATATTTCCTGTTTCGCCAATGTCAATCGATGTATCATAATTTAAATATATGCTTGAGAGTCTTAACTCCGAGATGATGTATCCGTATCCCGGTGATATCTGTGCACCTGCACCGATATAATATCCGTATGCAACTCCATCCGTATAATTTTCTCCACCAAATGTTCTGGAGGTAGAATATGACAATATAATAGCTCCCCCTGCATCTACAAAGATACCGACCGGTACATTCTTTATTGGAAGAAGATATTCTGCACCTATAAATATCGGAATATTTGTAATACTAAAAGAGTAGTCATAAATTCCAATCTGTGAATCCAGATTTTTTCCTTTTCCTGAGAGTGGATAATACCCTGCCTCCACTCCAAATGAGATTCTGTTTTGAAGGAGAGGGCTTATATATTTTAGATCCAGAGAAAGGGCATAGGTAGAATCCACCTTTGAGGTTGGAACCATAACATTTGCCTTTATTGCACAACTGAAGTATCTCTGCTTCTCTAAAGTTTCAACTTTTATATCCTTCTTCTCCGCTGCAATTATCGGTTTTTTGGCATCAGCCCTTTCAGCTATTATTACCTTCTCCTGTGATTTCTTCTCCACAGATTTTATAGGCTCAATCGGGACCTCGGGAAGCTCTGGTTTTGCAAGTATTGTCTTATCCTCCTTTTCAGCCTTATATACCTTCAGGATCAAGCCCTCAGGAAGTTCCAATGGACGGGAGATCTGATATATATGTTCGCCCTCAGGTACTGATATCTGAATCCATCTGTGCTCTGTAACCCAGTAGGTCCCTTCTGTAATGATATCTACCTTTCTATTCTGCTTTTTGGGCTCCTGCTTTATTTCATAAGAATTTGTAGACCTGAAACCACCATCTCTCAAATATGACAGTGTAAACGAAACAGCACCCTTTTTATCAAGAGGCACAACCCCCCTAAATTTTATGTTTATAAACATTGGACCTTTTGCTTTTATTACAAGATCCTGGTCAGATTTTAATAAAATATACTTCTGAGGCTTCCCCTGTTCAGAGACAGAAAAGTCTGAGTGTCTGCTCGTAATTTTCAGATCCTGAGAAAAAATGTTAAAGGACAATAATGAGATAAATACAAACAAGAGCGAATTTAATGCAACTCTCATAAA
>JBBISZ010000209.1:0-5175 GCA_037441045.1 Deltaproteobacteria bacterium
AAAGCCTTGCTCGCAGATGCAAGGGCAACATCGCTCTCGGTAATAGCACCCACACCTGAATGCAGGACATCTATCTTAAAATTCTCCACTGATTCAGCCTTCAGAGACTCGGAGATTGACTCAGCACTGCCATATACATCAGTCTTGAGAATTATTTTCAAAACCTTCTGCTCGGTATCCATAATGTTGAGCATCTCTTCGAGGTTTGGTTTGGAGACGGTCCCAAATTTTTGGTTTCTCTGCTTCTCTATCCTCTTCTCAATTATTCTCATCGCAAGTTTCTCATCCTCCACTACATTCAAAGCCTCTCCCGCCTGAGGTGTACCTGATAGTCCAACCACCTCCACTGGCTTAGAGGGACCCGCAGAGACACACTGATTGCCATTGGAATCAAACAGCATTCTTACCTTTCCTGAATGTATTCCAGATATAATAAAATCTCCCTTCTTAAGAGACCCTTTCTGCACAATAACAGTAGCAACAGGTCCTCTCCCCTTCTCTATCTTACTTTCAAGCACAGTCCCCACCGCCGGACCCTTTGGACTTGCCTTGAGTTCAAGAATCTCTACCTGTAAAAGTATCATATCCAGAAGCTCAGCCACACCCTGCCCTGTCTTGGCAGATATATATCTAACAATCGTATCTCCTCCCCACTCTTCAGCAACCAATCCATAATTCATAAGATCCTGCTTTATCCTATCGGGATTCACGCCCGGCTTATCAATTTTATTGATCGCCACAACAATAGGGACGCCCGCTGATTTGGCATGGTTGATGGCTTCTATGGTCTGAGGTTGAATCCCATCATCCGCCGCTACAACAAGTATAACAATATCAGTTATCTGAGCACCTCTGGCTCTCATTCGGGTAAACGCCGCATGTCCAGGAGTATCTATGAAGGTAATTGTACCCCTGGGCAACTTTACCTCATAAGCGCCTATATGCTGTGTAATTCCTCCAGCCTCACCTGCTGCGACATTTGTCTTCTTGATATAATCCAGAAGTGTTGTCTTACCATGGTCCACATGTCCCATAACGGTTACAATAGGTGGCCTCGGCATAAGATCCTCCGGCCTGTCCTCTCTTTGTAACTTTGCCTCAAGATCCTCCTCTGCCTTGACAACCTCCCAGTTAAAATCTTTGGCAATAATTGATGCAGTATCAAAATCTATATTCTGATTTATTGTTGCCTCTATACCATACGAGAATAGTTTTGAGATTACATCAGCTGCTTTTACCCCAAGTTCTTTTGCAAAGTTTTGAATGGAAATAAAGTCCTGCATCCTCAAAATTCTTTTTATAGCCTTGGGGGTAGTAATCTCAGTCTTTAATTCCGCTCTCTTCTTGTTCTTTTTCTTTGTCTTCGCGGTAATAAATGCCATACGCTTATCGTCTTCATCATAGATATCACTCGAATCAAACTCACGCATCCTCTTATGGTGATCATCCTTCTTCTTTTGACCAAAACCCTTTATGGTCTTCTCAGCCTTTATTATCTCCTGAAGATTAATAGATTTTGTATCCAGAAACGGCTTTACCTTCTGCCCCTGATAGATCTCCTGCTTCGGTTTTATATCAGGTACAGTCCCCACTACTTCAATCATAAATTTATGCGACTGTTCCTTTCGTGGAGTAACCACCTCTTCTTTTTTCTCCTCTGTCTTATCCTCCTCTTTTTTAGGTTCAGGAAAAGACTCTATCACTTCCTTATCCAATTTTTGAGCCACCTTTTCTTCTTCTATCTGTTCTGTCTTTTCCTCCTTTTCTGAGACTCTCTCCTCTCCAATCTCACTCTCCTTTACAGCCTCAGGTTTATTTGATACCTGTAAAGCCTCATCTTTTGCCTCCATAACTGGCGCCTCTTCTTCTTTCTCAATTGCCACTGCTCCCGCAGATTCTGCATCAGCAGACTCTTCAGGTTTCTGCTCAACGGGCTTTATCGGATCCCTTCTTCTTCTGACCACAGTCTGACCATCTTTCTTAAGTCTGACTTCACTTACAGAACCGCTCTTCTCTTTATCGAGCGCTATCTTTAACTGAGATATTTGCGATTCAGAAATACTGCTACTGTGGCTGGCAAACTCCATATTGCAAAGTTCCTTTGCCTTGGTAATCAGTGTCTTACTATCCATTCCAAGTTCTTTTGCTACTTCATGAACTCTCTTACTACTCATAATGCACCTTACAATTGTGATATGTTGATATCTTAAACTCCATAGCTAAATTACACCTGATTTGATGTGCCTCTGCCTTACTTCTTTTCAGAGGAATCTTTCTGAGTAGATTCCTGCCCTATAAGTTCCTTTGCCTTTTCAATAATCTGCTTTGCGGCTTTCTGCGTCAGAAGTCCGGAGGACAATTCCGAAAGTTCTTTGGGGGTAAACTCCGCAATATCTGCAAACTTCCTGCATCCCTCAGTAAAGAGCAACTCCGCAATAACATCGCTCAGCCCCTCTATTCGGGTAAATTCCTGCACTATATTCTTTCTGTATTCGTTGAACTTCTCTTCACTCATAACATCCAGTTTCCAGCCAGTAAGTTGTACCGCAAGCCTTACATTCTGTCCCTTTCTCCCGATCGCCAGTGAAAGCTGATCATCCGGGACAACGATGTCCATCCTCTTCTCGTCCTCGCTCACAAAGACCTTAAGCACCTGCGCCGGAGCTATTGCATTACAGACAAATTTTGCTGCCTCAGGATGATAAGGAATAATATCGATTTTTTCACCTCTGAGTTCCTGAACAATATTCTGAACTCTTGCACCCTTCATTCCCACGCAAGCACCAATTGGGTCGACATCTGAATCTGAAGAAGATACTGCTATCTTTGCTCTGACCCCTGGCTCCCTTGCAACCGCATTTATATGAACTATACCTTCAGCTATTTCAGGAACTTCGATTTCAAATAGCTTCTTTAAGAATCCGGCGTTGATCCTCGAAAGAATTATCTGTGGACCGCGAGAGATCCTCAAAACATCCACGATATAGGCACGGATCTTATCACCCGGTCTGAATACCTCCTTGGGGATCTGCTCCTTCTTTGGCAGAATAGCCTCTGTCTTTCCAATATCAACGATTAAATCACCATGTTCAAGCCTTCTCACCTCTCCTGTAATCAGTTCATCCTTCCTATTTTTATAATCATTATATATTTTCTCGCGTTCAGCATCTCTTACTCTCTGAGAAAGCAGCTGTTTAACTACCTGAGCACCTATCCTTCCAAGCCCCTTAGCATCCAGCTTAAAACCGAGCTCATCACCCTCAATCACCTCAGGGTCAATCTTCTCTGCCTCTTGAAGGGATATCTCTGTCAGAGGATTCTCAACCTTCTCAACAACCTTTTTATACTCAAATAGTTCAACCTCACCCAATTCATCATTGAATTTAGCAGTCAGATCCCTGCCCACATACTTTTTTCTCGCCGATGTAAGTATTGCCTCTTCAATAAATGCAATGATATTGCTTTTTTCAATTCCCTTGTCTCTCGCAATTGCATCAATAACATCTAAAAGTTCACTTGACATAGCTCTTCTTTCCTCCATTTGAATCCCCCCAGTCATATATTAGATTTGCATGATCGATATCATCAATGTTGACAAGGACTGTCTTCCCCTCATTACTAACAGCCACATCGTTACCTCTCATACCGAGCAGAGTCCCTACTATATTATTTGAACCCTCAATCTTTACATGGCTTTTAATCTTTATCTTTTTGCCTGCAAAGTAATTAAAATCCACAGGATATCTTATTCGGCGATTGAGCCCTGGTGAGGAAACTTCCAGTGTATATGAATGGTCAAATATATCCTCAGCATCAATAATATCCCCTATGCGCCTATTGAATAATGCAAGATCATCCACAGTAATACCGCCGAGCTTATCTATAAATATTCTCAAAATTGATCTATTCTTTCCTCGAACTATCTCAACATCTACCAGTTGAAAGTTGTATTCGGAGAGAATTGGGAATAGCAACCTCTCAATTCGTCTTACATTTTCTTTTTCTCTACTCATAAAATATTATGCCTCATAGATAAGGCTAAAAACTCAATCTCCTTGTAGGTTTATAATACCAGGAGACTCCATGAAAACTTTGCCCGAAGGATTATCCACCCTTCAAGAGGGAGGTATTCTGCCATAATTTTTAATTATTGCAAGTCATTTTTGTTTGACTTAATGCGTCAAAAGGGATAATTAACCTTTTCAGGACCTGTAAGGCTGATGAAAGAAGATGACAGGAAGATATATAAGGCAGCATCAAGATTTATTGCACTCGGGCTTGAGATGGGAATTTCTATTGGAGCAGGATATTTCATAGGAAACTATCTGGACCACAAATTCTCAACAACGCCATATCTTACCATATTCTTCTTCATAGCCGGAATGGGTGCAGCAGTAAAGGCTGTATATTCAGCCGTGAAGGGGATTGATCTGGATAAACTATGAAGAATTCCAATCTTATCACAATACTGTTAATTGTAGTAAGTGCTTTGACCTTTACTTTATCTCCATCCCTCTCAACGGGCATCATTATAGGAGTAATCTCACTTATACTTGTCAGGATATTTCTGCTTACAGTAATCAAATTTAATAGACTTCGTCTATTTGTCCCTCTACTCAATATAGTAAAATTCTCCCTGATCGTTTTATTTTTATTTATTACCATCAGACGGCTCAAAATGGATGCTCTCATGATAGCCATCGGTTATACAATAGTTTTTGCAACAACCATTACAGAACTTTATATCAATAAACCTGAGGAGTTATAATATGCCACACGGTGTATCATGGTTTACATTTTTACCCGGTTATAAACTGTTTGAGGCATTTCTAAACTCTGCCCTTGGAAAGACATTCATTGAAAAGAATGAACTTGTGGCTCAGCACATTATTGCTGCAATTCTGGTTTTTTTGATAATCATCATTCTCGCACTCATTGCCCGCTCCTTTCTTATCAGAAACAGGGATAGCATTTTAGGAGATCCCAATTTTAGCGTATCTTCATTTTTTGATGCACTTTTTGAGATGTTGCTATCTCAGATGAGGTCAGTAATTGGGCATAATGCAGAAAGGCATTTTCCATTTGTGGCAACAATAGTTCTTTTTATCCTCTTCTCAAATCTATTGGGTTTAATACCCGGCTTTCTACCCCCAACCAATAATCTAAACACTACAG
>JBBISZ010000210.1:0-5154 GCA_037441045.1 Deltaproteobacteria bacterium
CTGGCACTTTAATAGCACTTTAATAATAATTGGCACTTTTAATAAAAGTTGTTGAAAAATAAGTTAAGGAAATATGCTACTTAATCTATAGATATAGTAAAATATTTCTTGACAACCTGATAGATTTATGTAAAGATGCAGGTATGATCTGTCGATGACAGGAGCAAAAATCGTAGGAGGTAATTTCAATGGATATTATGAGTAGCATTCTTGATTGTGTAAATAACACTCCGATTATCCTGCTACAGAAATATTTTGAAGGTTTCAAACCAAGAGTTTTAGCCAAGGCAGAATTTTTAAATCCAGGCGGTAGTATAAAAGACAGGATTGGACTTGCTATGATTGAAGACGCTGAAAGAAAAGGGCTATTGAAACCTGGCGGGACAATCGTTGAACCGACTGCTGGTAATACTGGAATAGGCCTATTAATTGCTGCAATTGCCAGAGGATATAAATGTATATTTACAGTGCCAGATAAGATGTCTATGGAAAAAATAAAACTTATGAAGGCTTTTGGTGCAGAAGTAATAATATGTCCAACCGCTGTACCTGCAGATTCTCCTGATAGTTATTATGAAATGGCAAAGCGAATTGCCTCTGAGATACCTAACAGTTTTATACCAAATCAATATTACAATTCAGCAAATCCGGAGGCACATTATCGTTTAACAGGTAGAGAAATATGGGAACAGATGGAAGGGAAAATAGATTATTTTATAGCTGGCATGGGCACAGGAGGCACCATAACCGGTGTTGCAAAGTATCTTAAGGAAAAAAATCCAAATATAAAAATAATTGGCGTGGATACTGAAGGATCTATCTATTCTTATCACTTTTATAAAAAAGAAATCAAAAATGGTGATATCCATCCATTTCTTGTTGAAGGTATAGGTGAAGATATTATTCCTTCTACTGTGGATTTTTCTCTTATTGATGAAATCATAACAATTTCTGATAAAGAGGCGTTTCTGACTGCAAGAGAACTTGCAAAAAAAGAGGCAATACTGGCAGGAGGTTCGTCGGGGTGTGCGATTGCTGCAGCAAAACGGATAGCAGATAGACACAGGAATGAAGATATAAACATCGTGGTTATACTTCCAGATACAGGACGAAACTATCTCACCAAATTCTATGATGATGAATGGCTTGAAGAAAGGGTATTTCTGCCTGAGAGAATAAAATCAGAAGCAGAGTTTATAAAAAATATTTACGAAAAGACAGCCGAGGATTATGATAAAATTATTTCCGGTTCAAGATTTTATCAATTTTTATCCTTGATTAAAGATTTGAATATTAAAGGTAGTGAGAGAGTGTTCGATTATGGTTGTGGCCCTGGTACTCTGTCTGTTGAGATTGCCAGAAGACTGAGTGAAGGTGTTTTAACGGGTATAGATTTTTCTCAAAAGATGATAGAGATATCTCGAAGAAAAGCCTCCATGCTCGGTCTTAAAAATGCAGAATTTTTTGTCGCTGATGTGTGTAAATTTAAACCTGCAAACAGGATTGCCGATGTTGTTGTTTCAAGTATGGTTATTCATCTTGTTACAGATGTTAACTCTTACCTCGATTCTGTAAATTTTATTCTTAAAGAAAACAGCAAATTTGGAATTATAGCTCCTTATTTTGATATATATCAGGAGTTTAAGGAATGTTTCTCAATAGTTGTAAAAAAATATTCTGGTTATCTCCCTGATTCAGATTTTGAGGAGATACTCCATATTAAAATGCGCTCAGAAAAAGAGTACGAAACCCTATTGAAAAATAGCGGTTTTAGAGTCGAAAAATCATATATTATAAAAACAATGGAGACGATTTCACCCGATGAATATCTGTACAGAATGAAAACTTTTTCAAATGATGCATACCTTAACAGACTGCCCGATCATATCAAATCACTTTTTATTAGAGATCTGAGGAAAACTCTTGCCAATTATAACAATGGTGATTTGAAAGCCACAGAGTCCGCCTTGATTATCATTGCTACAAAAGAAAAGGAGGAGATTTATTATGAAATTTGAAACAATTTCAATTCATAGAGGTGAGGAGCCAGATTTTAGAGAAGGTGCATCTGGAGATGTAGTTATTCCCATACATTTAAGTTCTACATTTGCAAGAGTTGAAGTGGATAAACCAACGGGCGGATATGAATACTCCCGCACCCTCAATCCTACCAGAAAGGCTCTTGAGCAGAGACTTGCTACAATAGAAAATGGTAAATTTGCCTTTGCTTTTTCATCGGGCGCTGCAGCCTCAACAGTATTGCTTTTATCGTTTATAAAAAGTGGCTCTCATATAATTGCAGGCGATGACCTCTATGGAGGTTCAAGAAGGATCTTTGAAAAGATATTTAGAAAAAATTATAACATTCAGATTGATTATATTGACACAACAGATTGTATAAATATTGAAGCTGCAATAAGAGAAAATACCAGACTTATATGGATAGAGACGCCATCAAATCCATTATTGAAGATAAGTGATATCAAAGCAATCTCAAAGATTGCCAGAGAAAATAAAATATTATTTGTTGTGGACAATACCTTCGCCACACCATATTTGCAGAATCCACTTGATTTAGGATCTGATATTGTGCTTCACAGTACAACAAAGTACATAAATGGCCACAGCGATTCAATCGGTGGTGCAATAGTGGTCAAAGATGAAGATTTAGCCACCGTCATCAGATTTAATCAGAATGCTGCCGGTGCAATATTGTCACCATTTGACTCATATATGGTTTTGCGCGGTATAAAAACACTTTCTATAAGGATGGAAAGACACTGTGAAAATGCACAGAAGATTACAGAATTTCTATCAAAACATACCAAAGTTAGAAAAGTCTATTATCCTGGTCTTGTTGATCACCCACAGCACACTATTGCAAAAACGCAGATGAGAGGATATGGAGGTATGATCTCTTTTGAAATAGAAGGCGGAATCTACGAAGCAAGGCGATTTCTGAGTAATCTCAAAATAATATCTCTTGCAGAGAGCCTTGGGGGTGTTGAGTCGCTTATAGAACACCCTGCTACAATGACTCATATGTCTGTTCCACATGAACACCGAATAAAGGTAGGTATTACTGACTCATTGATAAGGTTTTCGGTCGGCATTGAAAATATAGATGATCTAATATCTGATCTTGATAATGCCCTGAGGTCAATATGAACTTTACTTTTGTAAGGTTAATGTTTATTATTTATTTGTGAGGTATTTTTCGAAAATCACATCTCTTCTACTTGCCTTTCTGATAATACTATCGGTTACTACACCTATATGGGGACATCTGTGCACTGACTGTCACAATGGATATTTTAAGAGCAGTTGTTGCTCAAAACACAAATCAGAAGACAGTTCCCTGAAAAAGGACTGTGATTGTTGCAATAAGAGTATGCCGCTTCTACTAAAAAATGCTGTGGCAAATCAGGAAGAAAAGTGTCAAAAGATAATTATATTATCCAATCAGGTCTTAAATATCACACCTCAAACAAATATATCTGATTTTATACCCAACTTTCCTGAGAGATACGGTGGTAGTCTCAAGTTGGCCATCTATAAACTGATAGATAGATTTCTAATCTGATTTTTCATTAAAATTTAATATTTTTGCTCATAGAAGGGAGGTTTATATGTTTAAGTGGTTCATGTGCTTTTTAATATTTCTTTCAATCTCTCATGAGATCGCGGGACAGGAAGTGATTGAAAAAAGACACAATCTTAAATCTCTAATAGATATTGCAATAAATAGAAATTACAAACTCAGGGCTATTAGATCTGAGCAGGAATCTCTCAATTTTGCTGCTGATGCATCAAAAAAATATATGAATCCAAAATTAAATTTTGAGATTCAGCGGTTGCCTGCCACCTCACCGTACAGGTTTGATAATGTAGACATGTATATGTTGAGTATTTCGCAGGAGATAATTTTGCCTTCAAAATTGGATAAAAGATATGATATAGCTATTATTAAAAAACAGAAGAAGGAACAGGAACTTAATTATGAGATATCAAAAATATCTGCATCTTTACAGATGTTATATTTTGGACTTTATGGCAAGAAAAAGGAGTATGAATTACTCTCAAAAAAGAGAGATACATTAAAAGAGATAATTGATTCTGCGGAACAACTTTACCTCAACAAGAAGGGGATGCAATCTGATATATTTCAGATGAGGTCTGAACTTAAGATGTTAGATAGTAGAATGGAATCATTACGGGCTGACATTTATAAAATTTTAGCAGAATTATCTGCATTTACAGATTTGCAATTAAATGAGGGGGAAATATCGTTTGACGATGTTTCTATTGAGGATGCGGAGATAGACGAGAAGAAGGCGCTTGAGTTTGCAAGATTAAGACCAGAGATAAAGATAACAGAACTTGAGAAAAAGATGTCTCAAATTGAATATGAATATGCGAGGTCCAGCAGCCTTGTCCCGGATCTGATGGTCTCTGGTGGATATGGATATTCTTATCATATGCCCGATGGATTCTATTTTATGTTTTCAATAAATCTCCCGTTTTTCAACTCCAGAAATGAGGATGAGGTTAAGATGCAACAGAAGATGTATGGTGCCTCTTCAGAAATGCTAAAGCAGATGATTCTGGAGACCGAGAGCGAGAGTCTCTATCTCTCAAAAAAGATAAATTCAGTGATATCTGCAAAAAAATATATCGGTGAGGCAATAGATCTTAGCAAATTAAGATTTGAATCCGAAAAGACTGCATACTTAAATGGAAGCGGACTGTATATCAATATGATTCAGGCACTAAAGGATCTTTATGAGGCTCAGATTGAATTTTATAGAATGGAGAGTGAACTCGGGATGTTGTATGCCGAGCTGGAGAGGTGCTGTAACGCACCAATATCCGAATTAAAAATAACAAAAGAAGGAGGTAAGTAATATGGAGAGATCAGTTAAAATAGCATCATTTATTAGATTGGGGATATTTATTGTGATTGCTATCGTTGCTATTTATACAGTAACGAATTACCTCATCTCTAAGGGAGGCGATAGTAATCAACAACTGTACACCTGCCCCATGCATCCTCAATATATCTCAAAACAAAAAGGGGAGTGCCCGATCTGTGGTATGACTCTGGTGCCAGTTGAGTCAAAAGACAAGGCGGATTCGAACAAAAGCACTTCTCCT